>JAIOQY010000046.1 GCA_021108435.1 Candidatus Aegiribacteria sp. | reverse complement strand
CTCAGCTGTCACTCAGTTGTTCAGCGGTTTCAAGGCTGACAGATGTCATGGATGAGACTCCCTGTTCGGCCATTGTTATTCCAAACAGGCGGTCAGCGGCTTCCATAGTTCGCTTGTTGTGCGTTATCACCACGAACTGGGTTCTGTCAACAAATCCCTGGAGCAGTTTGACATAGTTATCAACATTTGAATCATCAAGCGGCGCGTCCAGCTCGTCCAGCACACAGAAAGGAGACGGCTTAACAAGATATAGAGCGAACAGCAGCGCGGCAGCAGTCATGGCTCTCTCGCCGCTTGAAAGAGCAGTGATATTCTCAAGTTTCTTTCCGGGTGGCCTGGCGACTATCTGTATACCGCCTTCAAGAGGATCTTCTGAATCAAGTGCCATGATATCAGCCTCTCCCCCGCTGAAAAGGCTGGTGAACATATCCTTGAAGTGCTTCCTGACTTCAATGAACGTCTCATCAAACTTCTTTGCGGCTGTCTGATTGATCTCTCTTATAGCATCCATAAGGGATCCTCTGGCTTTGTTGAGATCGTCTCTCTGATCCTTCAGGAAAGTGATTCTCTTATTGGCTTCTTCAAACTCCGGAACAGCAAGCATGTTTACAGGGCCAAGGTTCTCTCTGTAGCCGATCTGCTTGTTCAGTTCCATTTCGAGATTCTCATCGGTGTAGTCCCAGAACCTGCTTTTTTCCTCGGGGAGGACGAGTTCTTTCTCCCTGAGTTCATCAACAAGCCCTCTCACTGTTTCCGATTCGCCCGAAAGAGCAGCTCTTTCTTCTCTGGCGGAAGACAAATTCTCTCTATGTTCCGAAAGCTCATTCTCAACCTGTCTGGTTTTCTCAAGCCATTCTGCTCTGCTGTTGCTGGCGGACGTTCTGCTTTTTTCGGCTTCCTCTCTGCTTAAGGAAAGATCTCCCTTTTGCTCCTCAAGTTGCTCAATAGATTTATCAATCGTAAGCTTTCCATCAAGCAGAGAACCAGCTTTTTCTTTAAGAGTACGGCTTCCTTCCCTTGATTCCGAAGCGTCAGAAAGATGTCTTGCCCGATCAAGTCCGACCTGCTTTAGAGATGTCTCGAGAGAAGACAGTTCGATAAGCGCAGCATTATCTTCTCGAACGACTCTGTTGAGTTCAACGGTAAGATTGTCCCGCTCAGCCTCAATTTTCTCAAGAATACCGGCCTGCTTATTAAGAAAGGCGCTGCATTCCTCAATTCTTTTTGAGGGTTCTTCCGATTTCTGATCTTCTGAAGCCTTCCTGATACCTGGAAGGCTGGCTTCGAGAGTTTCCTTCTCGGATGCAAGTTCACCGATCCTGCTTTTAAGACCGTTAACTGTTGCCTGAAGTGAGGCTTTACTCTTCTCTCGCGTGATGATCCCATCGCGAATTTCTTCAAGAGAGGACGATAATTCAATCTCGGTTTCTCTCAGGCGGCTCTCATGGTCCCGATCAGCGTCAAGCTTCTTTCCCAGAGTCTGAAGCATCTTATCAGCTTCTTCGGCAAGCGCTTCCCGTTCAATCGCTCCTCCGCCTGATTCGGGAACCCCGAGCCGTACGAGACCGTCTTTCCTGAACAGATCGCCTTTTCTGGTGACTATATCAAGGTCAATGCCGCTGAAAAACCATTCCGCTGCGGTTTTTCTGTCTGGAGCGACAACGCATCCTGAAAGCAATGCCCTGTAACTATCCGGGGAATTCTCCTCCAGGCAATCAGGCAGCCATATCGACTTTTCCGGAATCAAGGGTTTTGATACTTCTCTGACACTCAGAAAATATCTTTTTCCGCCTGAACCCTCAGGGAGGATCCTGCCGTCGCAGATTATTGAGTCCTGAAACGAATCGAGCCATGCGCCGACAGCTATTCCCATTCCGGGCCGAACAGATAAACCTGATGATATGAGTGAATCACGGGAATCAGATTCGGAATCAGCCTCTCTTAGATTTTCAATCTTTGCCTTCAGAAGACCTGCTTCCATCTCACCGGATCTGATACGATCTGTTACTTCGGTGATCTTTCCCACAATGTCCGTTCGAGATTCCTTTTCCTTTTCAAGTCTGCTTTCCTGTTCAACTTTTGCGGTTGTAACTCCGGCAAGTTCTTTTTCTGATTCAACAAGGTTATCGCTGATCCTTTGAATTGCTTTCTCAAGCTCTTCTTTTCTCTCCAGAGCATGCTCCAGTTCCTGCTTCGCTCTTTCGATCCTTCTTAGATGATCAGTGTATTCTTCCTGCAGAGAACGTAAGCTGTCAGCCCTGTCTCTGTACTCTGATTTCAGTTTTTCAAGTTCGGTTGATAATCTTTTGTACTCGTTTTCCTTCAGTGAGGTTTCAGAGGCAGCCTTTTCTTTAATGCTTCGGGCGGATTTGATTCGGTTCTCAAGGGAGGTCTGCTCGCCAAGCAGAATCTCAGCCTTTTTTTCAAGATTCTCAGCTTTTTCTGATTCCAGTACCGATTCCTTTTCAGCGGTCTCTGCCTGTTCTATGGTATATTTTCTTCTCTCCTCGGCAACTGCAAGTTGTTCCCGGACCTTCCCGAGTTCTGAATCAAGCATGGAGCATTGCTGATGTTCTCTGTCAAGTTGAGACTGAACCGCCTCCAGAGAAGTTCTGGCCTGGCTCAGTCTGGCAGCAGCGGCTGCGACTGAAGCCGAGTATTTCTGTTCGTGTCCTTTGCTTTCTTTAAGGCGCTTCTCCAGTTGTTTCAATCTGTTCTGTGATACCTGAAGGCTGCGATGTTCCATGAGCCCCTGGATTTCGGTTACACGTTTTTCAGATCTTTCCCACCGCCTGAAATCAGCCACCTGTTTTTTGAGTAATCGGACATTCCTGTCAACCTCGGAGATAATGTCATCCAGTCTTTCCAGATCAGCACCTGCGCCGTTAAGCTTCAGTTCAGCTCTGTGGCGCTGTATTTTGTATTTTACGATTCCAGCGGCTTCGTCAAAGAGAAATCTTCTGTCAGCCGGACCGCTTTCGATAATAGTCTCGGTCATGTTTCTCTCTAGAATCCAGTAACCATTGCTTCCAAGCCCTCTGTCAACGATCAGATCGGTAATATCCATGAGCCTGCATCGGTTGCCGTTCAGAAGGTACTCGCTGTCTCCGGATCGGAAAAGTCTTCTTGTTACTGAAACTTCATCGAAATCCAGATCAAGTTCCCTTTTTGAATTGTCGAAAGTCAGGATAACCTCAGCCATTCCGAGCGGTTTCCTGTCAACTGTTCCGGAAAATATCACGTCCTCCATGCGATCGGCTCGGAGTTCTGATGGACTCTGGGATCCGAGCGCCCATCTTATCGCGTCAGCGATATTGCTTTTCCCGCAGCCGTTCGGACCTACTATGCAGGAGATACCTTTACGGAATTCCAATTCAAAGGCATCCGCAAATGATTTAAATCCAACTATCTCCAGCCTTTTAAGATACAAGTATCGATGCTCCCGTCAGCTGAAAGTGTACCCGGATCAGTTATTCCGGAATTGTCGCACGGATTCAGAAAAATAGACAAAAAAGCTTGTCAGCACAAACGCAAAAGAAACCAGACCCACAGGATCGAGTCCGGCAAAAACCTGTGTCAAGCATATAGCAGATCGCGGCTATGGTCATGTAGATCGAAAGTATGAGAGTTGAGAGTTTACCCCAGATGTTCGAAGACGGAGGTGATCCAAGACGCTTTGTTAGATAAAGCCCTCCGGAAGCAATGAGAATATCTCGAGACAGGGCAACCACAATGAACCAAAACCAAGAGTAATGATGAACGCGGTCATTGCGATCTTATCCGCGAGGGGATCAAATATCTTTCCCCAGTCACTTATGGAATCTGTCCTTCTCGCGATGATTCCATCAAGGAAATCGGAAAAGATCCCCACAATGAGAATAATGGATGTGGGAATGATCGCTCTGGATGCAAGGAAGAAACATGCTCCAAACCCCATAGGTATTCTTGAGAGAGAGATAATATTGGGGAGATTTATTACAGGCCCTTTCATGAGCCGTTACCATCCTCAAAGGATGATGATCCGAAGCCATCAAGCATCTTTTCCGCATGTTCAATGGCAGCGTCTCCACCACCGAGCAGGCGTGCAAGCTCCGGGATTCTGTTCTGTTTGCCCGTTAATTCCCTCACACGGGTTGAAGGCAGATCATCATGCAGTTCCTTGGATACCGCAAGATGTCTTCCAGCCTTTGATGCGATCTGGGCCAGATGAGTTATTACGATAACCTGCCTGTTCTCTGATGCTCTTTTAAGTGAATCCGCAAGCAGATTCGCTGTTTCTCCTCCGATACCGCTGTCTATTTCATCGAAGACCATAGTCGGAGCCTGACTGACGCTGGCAAGTGCAAGTTTCAGAACCAGGCTCACTCTGGACAGTTCTCCGCCGCTTGCGACGGAAGCCAGTGAACCGGGCTTCATACCCTTATTAGCGCTGAAGTAGAATTCAGGTATTTCATATCCATCGGAACAGATAGTCCTTCCGTCTGATGTCAGGCTTCTGTTCAGCGGAGGATCATGCATGATTACGCTGAAGACCGCATCCGGCATACCAAGGAGTCTCAGTTCCTTCTGAACGCAATTCTGAAGTTTCTTCACAGTTGATTCTCTGGAGACCGAAAGCTGCTCCGCAGTCTCGTGCAATCTTTTACCCTTTCCTGGAATCGTTGTTTCCAGATCCTGCAGTTCACGCTCAAGAGATTCGTACTTCTCCTGCTCCTCCTCCAGCGTTTTCCTTCTCTGAAGAAGTATGTCAAGAGAACCGCCGCATCTTCCAAGCAGTTCCGAATACCCGTCCAGCCTGTCGTCTATCTCTTTCAGCCTCCAGGGAGCGCTTTCAATCCTTCCGAGAATTGCGCTGCAGGAAGAACTGGTCTCGGCAAGCGAGATCTCAGCCTGCCCGATCAGTTCGATGGTTTCGCTGAGTTCAATATCGGTTTGTCCAAGTTCGTTCCGGAATTTTCCAAGCGCGGCAAGTATTCCATCATCATCTGATATTGCGTTTACGATACCATGAAGGGTTTCAACACTGTTCTCTGAAGCTTTTAATTCCTTTCGCTCGTTTACAAGACTCCGGTAATCTTCCAGAGAGGGGTTCAAGTTCTCTATCAGTGAAAGTTCATGTCTGATAAGATCTCTTGATTCCAGATTTTTTTCCTGGTTTTCGTGCAGATCATCCAGACGCTGAAGAAGCGATCTGTACTCCTCAAACAAATAAGAAAGATTACCTGCCAGGCTGGAATTTCCACCGAATTCATCGAACGCTGTCTGCTGGTTTCTTCGAACAAGCAGCGCAGGAGTCGAGCGCTGTGAATGAAGATCGATGATTCCGGAGACCCGTTTTTTTACTTCATCCAGAGTTGACAGTTCATCGTTGATGAAAATCCTGCTTCGCCCACCCTCACGAATTTCCCTCCGGATCAGTATTTCCGATCCGTCCGCGTTCAGGAATACAGCCTCGACGCTTGCCAGTCTTGTGCCGGGGCGAACCAGACCGGTATCAGCTCTCTCTCCGAGTGTCAGCAGCAGCCCGTCAATCAGGATTGACTTTCCGGCACCCGTTTCCCCGGTCAGAACGTTCAGATCACTGTCAAATTCAATTGCTGTATCGCTGATGGTCGCCAGATTCCTGAGAGTAAGACAAGTCAGCATTCTATCCCCTCGATCCCCATCCCAGCTTTTGTCCAAGCTTGTCGTAATAACCCGGGTGATCGGAAAACCTTACAATCCTGCATGAGCCTGAGTCCTTGATTATTGAAAGCGTTTCTCCGGCCCTGAGCGTCCCTGAGGCAGCGCCATCAGCGGAAACAACAGGTCCGGTTCCTCTTAAAGCACCTATTGTTATTGAAACAGACAAATCGTCAGGTACGACAAGAGGCCGCAGGGACAGAGAATGAGGACAGATAGGAACTATCAGGATAGCAGGCAATCCGGGATCGAGGATTGGCCCTCCACAGGAAAGGCTGTATGCGGTAGACCCCAGCGGAGTGGAGACTACAATGCCGTCACCGACCATATGCGCAACCTTTGCGTCGTCCACAAACAGATCAAAATGCAATATCCCACCCATCATGGATCGGTTTATACTGAAGTCATTCACTGCAGTAAGGCAATGACCCGAAGGGAATTTCGCTTTAAGGATGGGCAGTGCTTCGACGATGTAATCACCTTTTGATATCCTGGAGATTGTCTTTTCCAGAGATACCTGCTCGACACTGGCAAGAAAACCCAGTTGCCCGGCATTGATACCCAGAACAGGTATGTCCAATGTGCGATAGTAATCCATTCCCCTTAAGATGGTCCCGTCACCCCCGAGTATGATTGCCATATCGCACAGATCACTCTCCTGAATATCGAAACTGCTGAGGTGATCGGCAGATGAAGAAGCTGACCCGATCGTGATCCCGTATTTCTCACAGATAGAAAGCATATTCTGAATCAGACCGGCATAAGGAGGATTGAATCGGTCTACGTAAAGACAGAGGTTCTTAATCGGAACAGAGTTAACGTTATTGTCCAACAAACCCACCAATTCTCTCAGCTAATGATTTGTAATCAAGCCCCGCCATAGTCAGCAGTTCTTCTCTTGTGGCGTGAGTCTGGAATTCATCCTGAAAACCAAGTGTAAGAACAGGCACATTAAGATCGAACAGTATAGATCGAATATGAAAACCGAATCCACCCTCTGCCGCTCCATCCTCTATGGTTATAACTTTACCGCATTCAGCGGCCATTGTGCGAATATCATCTACCGGAGCAGGCTTTAACCAGATTGGATCGAACACGGCAGCGGATATTCCCCGCTTTTCAAGAACATCTGCTGCTTTGAGGGCGTAAAGAGCCATAACTCCCACACCGATTACAAGTACGTCCTTCCCTTCTCTAATCAGCTGGCCTTCCCCCGGCAATACTGTCTCCGGGGATATAGATTGAATATCCGGTTCTTCTCCTCTTGGATACCTGATAACTGTAGGATATTCTTCGAAAATGACTGAAGTCCTCAGCATGATCTCAAGCAGATCGCAATTTCTTGGAGCTCCGATACGCAGACCCGGCACAGGAAGAAGCATGGGAATATCAAACATGCCATGATGCGTAGGTCCATCCTCCCCCACTACACCGCCTCTATCAACAGCAAGAACAATGGGGGCTTTCTGAAGAGCAGCATCGTGTATAACCTGATCGTACGCCCTCTGGAGAAAAGTGCTATAGATAGCTACAACCGGTTTGAGACCTCCGAACGCGAGCCCACATGCGAGCGTAACAGCATGCTGCTCGGCAATACCTACGTCAAAAAATCTATCAGGATATTTGTTCGCAAACTCATTCAGTCCGGTTCCATCGGGCATTGCCGCAGTAATGGCAACGGTTTTTTCATCGGATCGGCCCAGATCAATCATCGTTCTTGAAAAAGCTGAAGTAAACGATTCTCTTTTGTTCCCTTTCTCCGTAAATGACGCGGATACACCATGATATCCGGTTGCGTCAAGCTCAGCGGGCTCAAAACCTTTCCCTTTTTTAGTTTCAATATGAAGCAGAACCGGACCTGGTATCTCCGAAACCCGCTGAAGAACTCCGGTAATCGCAGCAAGATCATTTCCCGGAACAGGACCTATATATCGCACGCCAAAATCATCAAACAGAGTGTCAGGCGTAACAAGTGTTTTCTTCAATCCGGCTGTGACCGCATGAGCTACACTTCTGACGCGTTCACCAAGAGATGGAATTTTTCCCAGAACATTCCAGACTTCCTTTTTGATCAGGTTATATCGCGGATCGGTAATAAGTGTCGTAAGATGCCTGGATATGGCGCCCACATTCGGCGAAATAGACATGTCATTGTCGTTGAGAATGATAAGCATATCAGTGCCAATGTGTCCCAGATGATTGAGACCCTCGAAAGCCATACCTGCTGTCATCGCGCCATCGCCAATCACAGCGACTACTTTATGATTCTCCCCGGAAAGATCCCGCGCCAGAGCAAACCCGAGAGCGGCAGATATTGAAGTAGAGCTATGTCCTGTTCCAAAAGCGTCGCAGGGGTTTTCATCCCTTCTTGGAAAACCGCTCAAACCTCCCGATTGTCTGATCGTATGAAATCGATCAGCCCTGCCTGTTAGAAGTTTCCAGGGGTAGCTCTGGTGGCCTACATCCCAGATGATCTTATCCAAAGGCAGAGAGTAAACGGAAAGCAGGGCAACGGTCAGTTCAACAACACCAAGACTGGATGCCAGATGCCCGCCTGTACTGCGAACCACATTAATTATTCTATTTCTGATCTCATCGACCAGAACGAGCCTGTCCTCCATGGAAAGCTTCGAAACATCAGTCGGAGAGCTGATTCCATCCAGTACTGACATAAAACTATTTCCTCCTGTCCGGAAGATACAGAGCCAGTGAGGAGATCTCCTCCCAGTTTCCGCTTAATCCTGAGAATGCCTCGGCAATATCATATGACAGCTCTTCAGCCTCTTTTGCGGCAGCATCCAGACCGAGCTTCGTAACGGGATTACACTTACCAAGATCTGAATCCTTTGAAACCTTCTTCCCCATCTCGGACGCACTCCCGCGGATGTCCAGAATGTCATCTGTAAGCTGAAAGAGATATCCCAGCCGGTCGCCTTCGAAGGAAACTTTACTGATGAGTTCATCATCTGCGGAGCCCGCTAACGCTCCGAGTTCCAGGGAGACCCTTATAAGGGCAGCAGATTTCCCTTTTATCATCAGGCGGATCCAGTCCATATCCGCTTCTGCTGGATGACACATATCCATATATTGACCACCGACCAGATAACCCGGGCCGGCGGCGGAAGCCAGATGCCTGACCATTTCTGCAATCCTTCCAGGACCAAGAGGAGTTCGGAGAATCACTCCAAAAGCTTCAATGAGCAGGAGATCACCGGCAAGCAATGCCTGATTCTCTCCGCATGTCATGTGAAGTGTCGGTTTTCCTCTTCTGAGATCATCATTATCCATTGAGGGCAGATCATCGTGAATAAGTGAATAAGTATGAATCATCTCCACAGCACAGGCCGCGTGCAGGGCTCTGTCCGGATTACCTCCAGTTGCGCAGCAGGCAGCTCTTACAAGGAAAGGTCTTATACGCTTCCCTCCGGATCCAAGAGAATAACCCGCAAATAACGGAAGACGGGAAATTAATTTCTGATTCGTAAAAATCTGATCAAGCTCCTGCTCGACCCAATCAGCTGTACTTGAGAGACTCTCTTTCAGCCGCAGCGAATCATATTCTCTCATTTATCGTGCGCAATCCGTCTACATTCAACTTATCATCCAGCACTACTTCAAGACCATTCACATAAGTGTTACCCTCGGCAACTTTAAGCCTGATATGTCTGCCTGTGATAAATCTGAGCCTTGCTTCCTCAGTACCCATTCCAATTACTCCATCCATGGAGCCGCACATCCCGAGATCGGTTATACATGCTGTCCCTCCGGGCAGTATTCTTGCGTCAGCGGTAAGAACATGTGTATGTGTTCCGGCGACAATTGTTACTCTACCGTCCAGATGTTTAGCCAGCGCCTGTTTTTCACTGGTCGCTTCAGCATGCATGTCAACAATTATCACATCACCCGGATTATTTCTGATGATAGTATCCACAGTCCTGAATGGGCAGTCAAGAGCCATAGGCATAAACAGTCTGCCCTGAAGGTTAATAACCAGGATTCTCACATCCTCCTTGCGGATAGTAATATAACCCTCGCCGGGATTCCCCGGAGGGTAATTTGCGGGTCGCAATACAGGACAGTTCACTTCATCTATATATTCAAGCACATCCTTGTGCTGCCAGATGTGATTCCCTGATGTAATAACATCAACTCCTGCTTCTAGAAGCTGAATAGCGGTACCTTTGGTTAGACCAAAACCTCCAGCCGCATTCTCACCGTTAGCAACGATGAAATCATATTCTCCATCTTTCAGATACGATATAAGCGCTTCTCGTCCAGGTCTCCCGATCACATCTCCAAATAGTAATATTTTCACTTTATCGAGCCGTCTCAGAAGCCCTGGTTTCCCGGATCACAGTAACCTTTATCTGGCCCGGATATTCCATGTCACTTTCGATTTTTCTTGCTACTATCCTCGCAAGCTCAGCGGCTGAATCATCATCGATCTGTTCAGGTTTTACTGCAATTCTCAATTCTCTTCCCGCCTGAATTGCGTACGATTTCCTGACTCCGTCGAATGAATCGGCTATTGATTCAAGCTTATGAAGTCTTCTAACGTACAGCTCAAGTGTTTCCCTCCTGGCTCCGGGACGTGCAGAACTAACCGCATCGGCAGCCTGAATCAGAATCGCGTACAGCGAATTACACTCGATCTCCTCATGATGAGCACCAATAGCATTACACACAACAGGGGATTCTTCATAACGCTGAGCCAGTTCCATTCCTACAGCGGCATGTGACCCTTCTATGTCCTGATCAGTCGCTTTTCCAATGTCATGAAGAAGACCGATACGCCTTGCTATGACCGGGTCCAGCTTGAGTTCTGAAGCAAGAAGCCCACAGATATTTGCTGTTTCAAGTGAATGCTGATACATATTCTGACCGTAACTGGTTCTATACCGTAATCTGCCAAGATGCCTGATCAGCTGTTGATGAAGGCCTGAAACATTCGCGTCAAGAGCAAGCTGATTTCCCAGTTTCCTGATCTTTTTCTCCATTTCTGAAGATACTTTGGCTACGACTGATTCAATTCTTCCCGGATGTATTCTTCCATCTTCCAGAAGTTTTTCAAGAGCAATTCTCGCCACTTCTCTTCTTACTGGATCAAAGCAGGAAATAACTACTGCTTCAGGAGTATCATCAATGATAACATCAACGTTCGTAACAGCCTCAAAAGCTCTGATATTCCTCCCTTCCCTACCGATAATCCTCCCTTTCATGTCATCACTGGGCAGGTTCACGATTGAAACGCAGTTTTCAACAACAAAATCCGCTGAACATCTTTGAATTGAAGTGGACAGTATTTTAAGCGCCTCTTCTTCCGCCTTATTCTCAGCGGCTTCCAGTATCTTGCGCGTCAGTCTTCCGGCTTCATGATGAAGCTCCTCCTCCAGATTGGAAAGCATGAGCTTTCGGGCTTCTTCCCTGGAAAGATTAGCGATCTTCTCAAGCAGTTTGTTCTGCTCATCCATAAGCTTGGTTACCCTTTGATGCTTTGCGTTGAGAGATTGCTCTGTTTCTGACAGACCTGTTTCACGCTTCTTCAGAGCTTTCTGCGAGTCCTCAAGTTTTTCCCTGAGGATTCCAAGTCGTTCTGTTTCACCTGATAACTGGCTTTCTTTTCGATCAAGATTTATCCGTTTTTCCTGGTATTCTTCCAGGGCATTGACTCTCTCTCTGGAAATTGTGTCGCGACCTTCCAGAAGAGCTTCACGCTTCAGTGTTTCACCTTCACGCTTCGCATCGATTACTATCCTGTCAGCTTCTGCTTCTGATCCTTTTATCTCTCTGGATATAAGCAACTTATGGAGAATGAAGCCAAGTGAAAATGTAATGATAGCAATTAACGCGGGTATTACTATGTCCATGGTAAGCTCCTGTTCAGGCGCAGGTATGCATTTATGTAAAACGGCACAGAATGCAGCCATGAATAATGACCGGACCGAAATCACCCCTGCGCAGAGTGTCGGCACATCCTTTCCGTGTTCTTAAACGTACTATCGCAGAAAGTACTGGAATTTACTGCGATAGACCGGATGTGCTGTTCTGCTGGAGAACGGGAGTTTCAACTGATGACAAAGAACCTGAAGCAGCAGAGGAGGAGGATACGGAAGGATGAGATGACTCGGCAAGTACCTGTTCAATGCGATCGGCAAGCCTGGTCAGTTCGTTACTGTTGCTCTCTTCCATTTCTCCGTATTGATCTCTCTTCTGAAAAAGTTCATCGGCTATATTGAGTGCAGCAAAAATCGCCACCTTGGCTGTGGAAGCCAGAGTGGCGTTATCAGTCATCTGCCGCATTTTCATATCAACGTAATGAGCGATTTCTGCAATATAGGAAGGTGAACCGGCTCCTCGGATTGTGTATTCCCGCCCGAAAATATTAACGCGGGTAACCTCTGTCCGGTTGCTCATTATACCTCTAACTTATTTGCTTGTAATTCTATGCTATCCAGCTTACCCAGCACACCTGAAAGCCTGCGCCTGATCTCCTGCCTTTCTCGCAGAAGTCTGGCGCTATGGATTCTGAGTATATTGTAACCATCAGAATCCTTCGTGTCCACACTGTTCTCAAGTCTGGACTCAAGGTCATTGACCTTTGCTGATAATTCGTCACGCTGAGTCTGTAATGACCTCACCCTGACTATCAGTCTATTTATCGCTTCGGTCAACCTCTCGAGATCTTCCGATTGGGACACGTATCATCCCCTTACAATTAAAGAGCGGCTTTGGCTATTTCCACAACCTTCGCAAATGCTTCCGGGTTTCGAACGGCAAGATCCGCCAGTATTTTTCTATCCAGCTTAATTCCAGCTCCGTTGATACCAGCAATTAACTTGCTGTAGGTGAGACCGTGCTCACGCGAAGCAGCATTTATGCGGGTTATCCAGAGTGCCCGGAAATCACGTTTTTTGTTTCTTCGGTCACGGTACTGATACTCCAGAGCCTTCTTCCTGGCTTCATTGGCAACAGTGTAAAGCTTTCTTCTTCCGCCAAAATACCCTTTAGCTGCCTGAAGTCTTTTCTTGTGACGTTTCTTTCGTACAACAGCACTTTTTACTCTGCTCATTTTCTCTCTCCGTGATTGCTAAGGGAGAAGTTTTCTAAGACGCTTGGTATCAGGTTTGGATGCAATACCGTCTTTACGCAAGTTCCTCTTCCGCTTTGCGCTCTTCTTGGTTTTAATATGATCGGCATACGGGCTTGTTGTTTTGAACTTGCCTTTCGCCGTTTTTCGGAACCTTCTTGCGGCTCCTTTATGGGTTTTCATCTTTGGCATTTCGACTCCCCGCTAGTTCCTCTCCTTCAGAGGAGAAATAATCATTGTCATCTGTCGCCCTTCCATGGCGGGTTTCCTCTCTATACGGCCCAGATCATTCAAATCTTCAGCCAGTCGATCCAGAAGTTCGTAACCCTGCTCCTTATAGGAGAGCTGACGTCCTCGAAACACTACTGTGGCCTTTACCTTATGTCTGGATTCCAGAAACTCACGTGCGTGTTTCATCTTGAAATTATAATCGTGCTCTTCAGTGTTTGGTCTGAATTTGACTTCCTTCAGACCTCCAGTATTCTGTTTTTTCCTTGCTTCTCTTTCTTTTCTATTCATGCGATACCGGAACTTCCCGTAATCAACTATGCTGACTACAGGCGGGTCTGCCCCAGGTGAAATCTCAACAAGATCCAGGCCGGCTTCCGCGGCCATGTCAAGTGCTTCCTGAATGCTCAGAGTACCGACATGGTCTCCATTTTCATCGAGTACTCTTACTCGAGGGCTTCGAATCTCTCCATTCACCCTAATCTGTTCCTTATTGCTAATAGACGCACCTCCTTGTTCAGGGCAGTTCCGGTCGTTTGCATCCAGCCAACGCTATATCAAGCGCTTCACCCAGTTCCATGGTTCCCCTGTCACCTTCACCGTGAATGCGCAAAGCAACCCTGTCTGACTCCATTTCACGTTCACCGATAATGAACATGAATGGAACCTTACTGGTTTCAGCATCTCTGATGCGATAACCTATCGTTTCGCTCCTATTGTCATTTCTGCAGCGAAGACCTGCTCGCTCAAGTACATCCGCGATTTCTGAGGCCTTCTCATGCTGTTCTGACGTAATAGGTAAGATAACAATCTGAACGGGCGCAAGCCAGCCCGGAAGGTTGCCTGCGTAATGTTCAATCAAATTACCAATAAATCTTTCGACGGAGCCGAATAAAGCCCTGTGAACCATATATACCTTGTGTTCCTGTCCATCATCTCCAACGTAAGTGAGATTGAAGCGATCAGGAATATTGAAGTCAAACTGAACTGTAGGACCCTGCCAGTATCTTCCAAGCGCATCTTTCATCTTGATATCTATCTTTGGTCCGTAGAAAACCGCTTCCCCCGCAACCGGCCTGTAATCCTCGCCCATATCATCAAGTGCCCTGGCCAGAGCGGATTCGACTTTGTTCCACTCCTCCGGATCACCGGCGTAATGATCTGGGTCTTCAGGATCCATAAGTGACAGCTCTATCCTGTACCCGAAATCGAAGATCTTCAGGAGATAAAGAGCAAATCTTACAACCTTCTGAATCTCTTCGACTATCTGCTCCTCTGTGCAGAAAATATGACCGTCATCAACAGTGAATCCCCGAACCCGCATGAGACCATGAAGCACACCGCTCTTTTCGTACCTGTATACCATACCAAGTTCAGCAAAGCGTATTGGAAGTTCGCGGTATGATCTTTTCCTGTGTTTATAGATGATGATATGTCCGGGACAATTCATCGGCTTCAGAGCATACTCACCGCTGTCAATATCAAGGAAGTACATGTTCTCCCGGTAGTAATCGTAATGCCCGGAGGTCTTCCAGAGCTCAACAGGAGCGATATGAGGAGTATTGACAAGCTGGTATCCGGCTTTTGCATGTGCTTTCTTCCAGTGATTCTCAAGCTCTTCCCGAACAATCGTACCGGCAGGCAGCCAGTAGGTCAGCCCCGGACCGCCATCACCACCAATAACAAAAAGACCAAGCTCCGGACCAAGCTTCCTATGATCCCTCTTCTTCGCTTCCTCAAGCATTTCAAGATATGCCTTGAGATTCTTTGAAGAGTCAAAAACAGATCCATAGATACGGGTCAGCATTTCATTCTTCTCATCACCGCGCCAGTAGGCTCCGGCAACACTGAGAAGCTCAAAATGCTTCAACGCCTTTGTGGATGGAACATGAGGTCCGCGGCAAAGATCGATGAAATCTCCGTGTGAATAAACTGATATCTCTTCACCGATATCTCGAAGTTCTTCAAGCAGTTCCAGCTTGTACTCTTCTCCTCTTTCACTGAAGAGTTTGAAAGCGTCCTCGAAGCTCATATCTCTTCTTATGAATGGAATATCTTCCTTAATCTGCTTTTTCATCTCATCAGAGATAGCTTCAAATGCTGAAATACCGGAGAACTCGGGTATGTTCATATCGTAATAGAATCCGTCCTCAATGGATGGACCTATGCCGAGTTTCGTACCCGGAAACAGCTTCTGAACCGCTCCGGCAAGAAGATGAGCACAACTGTGCCTTAGAACTTTCTTCCCTTCTTCATCCTGAAATGTGAGAATCTCAATCCTGCCGCCTGACGGCAATGGAGTATTCAGGTCAAGAAGTTCCCCTTCAAATCGAACAAGCAAAGCATTCCTCGCAAGACCGTGAGAAACTGATTCCGCAACATCAAGACCGGTTGTACCGGCCTCAAATTCTTTTACACTGCTGTCTGGGAAAATAATACGCATGGTCCCGGCAACCTCCTTCCGGTCAAATTATCAACAAATAAAAATGGTGGGCGATACTGGACTTGAACCAGTGACTTCTTGCATGTCAAGCAAGTACTCTAGCCAACTGAGCTAATCGCCCACCGCGTCATTATTATAGCCCATAAATCCCACCAGTGTTCTACTGCAGCGACGCATGAGTTTAAGGGCTAATATGTGGCACGAAGGATATACGCAAACTTCATAATCGTCAAGGTTTGGAATCTGTTCAGAAAATCTTACCGGTGATTTCCGATCCGTTCTATAAGAATCCTGTTCAATCGATCGATGTTATCCTGGATTTTCTCATGATCAGTGCTCAGATCAACAGGTTCAAACTCATTATCACCAAGCAGTTCGATCAATGCCGCTGCGCTATGATATCTGTAGAGGTAATCAATATCCTTCTTCAGAACCTGAAATAGTACCCATCCGGCTTCTTCAAGCGAGGAACGCTCAGCTATCACGTACCAGATAGTGTAGTATCTGCCGTACTTGCCCTGCCTGATATTATCGAGTAAACGCTTAAAAGGAAGTGATTCCATCTCCTCCCGCTCGATCTTACTGTACTCGTCCCACCTGTCCCTCCAGTGTACTGTTCCGCCGGTCAACGGCACACCACTGTTCTGCCGCCACTCCTGGTATTATTGAATGAGATGATGTTTTCCTCTCCTACAAGATCCGTGATTTCCCGATCACTGTACCTTCGGAAAAGCATACCTTTCTGGTCTCCGCTGACGAATTTCAGGGTTCCATCAGGAAGAATCTCAGCCTCATCAACTATATCCTCATCGGTATCGGGTGGATCGAATGTAAGCAGCATGACTCCGCTTTCGGAGAGTACACGCCTGATCTCATCGATGGATTTGCTGGCACAGTCCAGTGTTACGTGATCAAGCGATGCAATGCAAACCACGGCAGTGAATTCGTTATCCGGAAATGGAATATTTTCCAGAGTTCCCTGTTTGAATACGCCTGAAAGTTGTAGCTGAGCCAGGCGCTTAACACAGAATTCAACCGCTCCCTGAGCGATGTCTACTCCGCAGACCAGAAATCCTCGACCGGCAAGGTAAGCTGCATTTCTTCCGGAGCCGCATCCCAGATCGAGAACCCGATCACCCTTCTTCAGATATCTGTCGCAGAAATCCGGAAGAGCGGATGCCGGAAGGCTTCTGGGTAAATCCATCGTTTCCGGATCAAGATCTCGAAACAGGTTGTCCCAGTATTCCAGTGGTTCGTTCATACTATTTAATTCTGACTTTTCCAGGTTATATATCATCACTGATAATTTCAGCGAGCTTGCGGAGCATATCCTTCGTTCTGTAAGGTTTATGCAGAAATCCTGAAGGACAGTTATCCTTGAAAGAATTCATTACAACATGTTCAGTATATCCGCTGCACATGATAACCCTGATATTCGGTCTGATCTCTCTTATCTTCCTGAATGCTTCTATGCCATCCATGTTCGGCATCAGCATGTCCATAAAGACGGCAAGAATCTCTTGTGAATTCTCCCTGAATATCGTAACCGCTTCAAGCCCGTCAGAAGCTGCGATGACATCATATCCACTACTCTCCAGAATCTGAATACACACGTTTCGTACTTCATCGTCATCGTCAACAAAAAGGATCAGTCCTTTCCCCGACTGCTCATCGCATGTTTCTATTCTGAGTCCGGAATCTTCGGTTTGTACCTCGGTGCAGGGAAGAAACACTTCAAATCTGGTTCCCTCACCATGTTTTGAATGAACATTGATTGCTCCTTTATGTGCTCTGATGATTCCGAGTACAGCTGCCAGTCCCAGTCCTCTTCCATAGGATTTTGTTGTGAAGAAAGGATCGAATATCAATGTGAAGTTATCTTCCGGTATGCCGCATCCTGTATCGGAAATGGTCAGGCATACATACCTGCCTTCAGCGATATTTTCGTTGAACCTGTTCTCTTCCAGATACTTGCTGTCAACCACGACCATGCTTGTTGAGATATTGATGACACCTCCGGTGTCTCCAAGTGCTTCTGACGCGTTCAATATGATATTCATTACAATCTGTCTGATCTGTGTGGCATCACCCTCCACAGGAGGAAGATTCTCACACGGACTGAAATCAAGAACAGCATTCTTCGATATGGAAGTCTCCAGCAGGTTCAGCATTTCCTCGATCATCTCAGACAGCTGAACAGGTTCAATAACGAAAATTCCTTTTCCGGAATACGCGAGAAGCTGATTCGTGAGATCCGCTGCTCTGAGAGCGGATGTTTCTATACGTCCTATATTCTTCCGGATCACGGATTCCGGTGGAAGCTGATCGAGTGAAAGACTCGCGTTGCCGAGTATACCCATCAAAAGATTATTAAAATCATGAGCTATTCCTCCGGCAAGCACACCAAGGCTTTCCAGCTTCTGCGCATGCTGTATCCTGGCCTGAAGCTTGTTTTTTTCCTCCTCGGTTTTCTGCCGTTCTGTTATATCCCTTATGAACATGAGTTCCGCTTGATCTCCCCTGTAAATAGTAGCATTTCTGTTCAATTCCACATATAGAACTGATCCATCCTTTTTCCTCAGTCTGATCTTACAGAAGGCAGCCTTTTCAACGTCGGTTAAGTTCTTATAAACCTTAAATTTCACTGCATCTTCGTTTGAATAAAAGAATTCTCCGAGTTCCGAACCTGTTATTTCGTCTTTTTCAAAACCGAGGACTCTGATGAGCTGCTTATTCGCGAATACTATCCTTGAGTCCTGAAAGATAACAATACCATCACTCGCGCTCTCCACCAGATTTCTGTATTTCTCCTCGCTTTCCTGCAGGGAGATAAGCATCTTCTTTCTTTCAATGAACATTGCGACCTGGTCGGATACGAATTCGAGAATTTCCCTGTGTTTCTCGGTGAACTGCATACCAAGCTTATTGGGTTTAAGTGAAAGAACTCCAACTGTTTTTGCACTTATTCGCAGTGGAACGCCTATCCATCCTGAAATCAATGATCCTGCGGGTGTAACTTCTCCACTTCTCCTCAGTCTTTCCAATGCGCTGTTGCTGTATATCAGGACAGTCTTACCGGTTTTGATCACATGCCGCTCGAGTTCTTCCGCCACAGGATCTGCAGAGGTTCTTTCCCCATGCAGTTCGCCTGTCATGGGATCTACGGCAGCTCCGGTGTATTCGTCGTGCAGAGCTATGGAGAATATCGCCGCAGGGAAAATAACATTTATGATTTCATGGAGTTCACGATATAACTCCTTGCTGTCAGGTGAAACAAATGCAACTCTAGCAATTCTATAGAGTGATGTTTCAATATTTCTGGATCTTACGCTGTCTGCAATGTTCCGGATGACCGTAATGACGTATACTGTCCTGCCGTTTTCCTTTAAGGGAATTTTTCGGGTTTCTCTGAAGTATTCCA
The DNA here is from genome assembly GCA_021108435.1 of Candidatus Aegiribacteria sp. Taxonomy (NCBI): domain Bacteria; kingdom Pseudomonadati; genus Candidatus Aegiribacteria; species Candidatus Aegiribacteria sp. The sequence goes on along the minus strand of JAIOQY010000046.1, from coordinate 26,295 downwards.
AACCGTCAATGAGAATGCAGGATTCAGGTGTAACATGAACCTCACCGGTTCTGAATACGTTTCTGTACTCATCAAATACAGTTTCAGACAGAAACGGACATAATTCGTGAAGATTCATTCCCTGTCGAGGTTCGGGAATATCGAAATCATCTCCCCATCTACGAACAGTATTATTGAACATAACCAGGTTCAGATCGCTATCCACAACATGAATAGCTTCTTCCATCAGGTTGATTATTTCACTGCTTAAAGTCTCTGAGTGTGATGTGTTTTCCACCAGCGGTGATGATTTATGAGAAGTGCCTTTTCTCTCTGATTTTCTTTTCCGCATTTGAACCACTTTATCCTGGCCAGAGCCTGTTTGACAGTACCTTCCGGTAGTTTATCCTGTACCGGAGAACATAACTGAGTTAGATAGAGTACTGCCGCCATGCACGATGGTTGTTCCAGCTTCACCTTCAATAGCTTTAAGAATGTTTCCCGGCGATGTAATCACAACCCTTTGTCCACCGTGTTTCAGGAAACCGATGGAAGCCCGGATTTTTGGCAGCATCGAACCCTGGGCAAACTGGTTTTCATGTACATGACGCTCCATCTCCTGAAGTGTCGCGATCCGGATACCAGCCTGATCAGGTTTTCCGAAGTTGACATATACCTCCGGTACTGAAGTGGAAATAACGTAGAGATCAGCCTCAAGCCGTGTCGCGAGCAATGCACTGACATGATCCTTATCGATAACCGCAGGAACACCTCTGACTTTGTAACCCTCACGTACGACCGGTATTCCTCCGCCTCCCGCGCAGATGACTATCTGTCCGGCATTTACGAGAGTCCTTATGGCCTCAAGCTCAAGAATTCGCCTCGGTTTTGGTGAGGATACAACCCTCCGCCACCCCCTTCCGGAATCCTCCTTCATGATCCAGCCATACTTTTCGCTGACCTCTGCAGCTTCGCTTTCATTATAGAAAGATCCAACAGGCTTTGTTGGGTTTCCGAAAGCCGGATCATCGGGCGCGACAAGAACCTGAGTTATGAGTGCTGTAACCGGAATATCTATGTTCCGTTCCTCCAGGACATCGCCTAGAACCTGCTGCAGAAAATAACCAATATAACCCTGTGTGGCAGCAACATTGACATCCATGCCGTCAGGTGGAACGGTTTTTGAAGCAAGGGTGTTCCTGAGAAGTTCAAAGCCCACCTGTGGCCCATTGCCATGGGTTATGACCAGCCCTCCCCTAAGCTGGGCTATGGTGGCTATTTCCTCGCAGACTTCACGAGCAAGCGTATGCGTATCAAGGTTGCCATTCTTGCCCCCCGGAGAAACCAGTGAGTTCCCTCCGACAGCCACAACAGTTCTTGAAATCATTCTATTCTATGAGCCTCCAAATTCATCATCCTTCTGCGGTAATATCTTCGCACTGCCTCTGAAAAGGATGACAAGAAGTATTCCGCCAATTGTTATGGCGATATCCGCAGCATTAAATGTAGGCCAGCGCCAGCCGTTCGATCCGATATCGATAAAATCAATGACCTTGCCGTAGAAAAATCTGTCAAGAAGGTTTCCCGTCGCTCCTCCTAGTATAGCTCCAAGCGCAATGAAAAACAGAGTAGTATGATTCCTGAGCCGCCAGATGAAAACAGCAATCAGAATAACCGCGATTGCTGTAAAAACGGTCAGGACCATTGGCCCTCCCCATGACATGCTGAATGCTGCTCCCTGATTCCAGGCAAGAGTGAACCTGAAAAAATTCCCGATTACAGAAACGGGTTGATGAAGATCAAGAGAACCAAGCGCAAGCCGTTTGGTCAGCTGATCAATACCAATCACTGCCAGGGTGGTTAGATATCCGTAAGTTCTTTTTCTTGCATCAGTCATTCAGATCCATACCCTCCAGAACACCGGCACACCTGAAACAGACATCATCAGGAGCAAGGGTTCCGACTTCGGGAAGTATTTTCCAGCAGCGATTGCATTTGGATCCCTCAGCCTTTTTAACTGATACAGTAACTTCTTCTCCTGCGGATACATACACCTGAGATACAATCAGGAAATCAGCCCAGTTCTCCCCGTTGGCGCTTTTAACCATTCCTTCAGGAACAGTAAGGTGGATTGCGGCATCAAGACCGCCGCCTATCTCACCACAGGCTCTTTTCTCCTCGAGTTCCTTCAGCGCTAGTTTCCGTATCTCTATATAAGTCTCCCATGAAGCGAGTTCTGCCATCTCCTGCTCCGAAGCAATAAGATCTGCAGTATCCGGATATAAAGCCAGATGTACGCTATCCACTCCTTCTTTAAGACAGTCCGGAAGTTCCTTCCATGCTTCCTCAGCGGTGAAGGGAATCAGCGGAGCAAGAAGTTTCACAAGGTTCTTCAGCATATACGCAAGAACCTGTCTGGTCATTCTGACTGAAGCGGAGTCAGTATCTCCGCAGTACAGTCTGTCTTTCCTTATATCCAGGTATTGACCTGAAAGGCTGATAACGGCAAAGTTCCGTAATTCTCGATATACCCTGTGGAACTGGAATTTCCGGTACTCTTCGATGCAGAACCCGCAGAGTTCTCTGAAACGGAGGTAGATGTACCTGTCAAAACCTTCAAGTTCAGAAGGATCAAGGTTAAATTCATTGAATTCTCCAAGGTTGCCCAGCATGAATCTGAGAGTATTGCGAAGTTTCCTGTAAGCCTCTCTCGCATCATCCAGATGAGACATGTCAGCCCGGAAATCACATGTGTAATCCACACTGGCGAACCAGAGACGGAGTATATCTGCTCCCTGACTGTTTATAACCTTCAAAGGAGAAATCACGTTTCCAATGGACTTGGACATCTTCCGTCCGTTTTTATCCTGAATAAGACCATGTGTTATGATATTATCAGCAGGCTTGCTCATACCGAGCGCCTCGCTCGTTACAAGGCTTAATCCGAACCATCCGCGGTGCTGGTCGGTCGCTTCCAGATAAACCGCTGCCGGGCGGGAAAGCCCGTGTTTCTCCGTAAGTACGTTGTAATGACTCAGAGAACTGTCGAACCATACATCCAGTATGTCGTCTACCCGCTCAAGATTATGTCCGCTACAGAATGGGCATTCAGCCTCTTTACCGGCAAGTCTGAATAATTCGGAAGGGTCGAGTTCAAACCAGACATCGGATCCATTCAAAGAAACCAGATCAGCGAAAGCATCGATCACCTCATGATCAAAAACCGGCTCACCGCAATCCGGACATGTGAAGACAGGAAGAGCTACCCCCCATGATCTCTGCCTTGAAAGACACCAATCCGGGCGGACCTCCATCATGTTCCGCATGCGTTCGTGACCCCATGCCGGATGCCAGTCTATTTCCTCTACTTTTTCAAGAACACGATTCTTTAGATCCTTATGTGAAAGACTCAGGAAGAACTGTCTGGTCGCTCTGAAGATGAGCGGTTTCTTGCAGCGCCAGCAGTGCGGATAACTGTGCTTGATATCCTTACTGTCAGCCACAAGATGCCCCGAGTTCTTCAAATCATCAGTTATGACCGGATTCGCCTTGAATACATGCATGCCTGCGTATTTGCCGGCGGCATCAGAGAAAGTGCCGTTTTCGGTAACAGGGCTGAATATTTCCAGACCGTATTTAAGTCCGACGATAAAATCCTCAGCTCCGTGCCCCGGAGCGGTGTGAACACAACCGGTGCCATCCTCCATTGTCACATGGTCCGCCAGTATCATCATGGATGTTCTACCCTCAAGCAGAGGATGCTCCAACAGCAGGCCTTCAAGTTCGCTGCCGGTGAAGACAGGTTCTTCAAGAACTGTTCCTTCAATACCGGTTTCATCTATAAATGCCCTGGATCGTTTCATGGCGACAAGGAAGCTGTTTTCATCAGTTTTGACAATTACGTATTTCTCGGTTGGATGAAGCGCTACCGCCATGTTTGCCGGGAGCGTCCATGGGGTTGTTGTCCAGATAACTGTTCTGGTTCCGAAGGGAACGCCAGCCTTCTCCCAGTTCTCAGAATTCTCCTGCTGAAACGCGACGTAAATCGAAGGAGAAGTATGGTCTCCGTATTCCACTTCGGCTTCAGCCAGCGCTGTTCCGCACTTCATGCACCAGTGTATCGGACGGAGTCCCTGATAGACATAATTACGTTTGACAAGTTCACCGAAAGCCCTGACAATACCTGATTCATAATCAGTACTCATGGTGAGATAGGGTTTATCCCAGAGACCGAATACTCCAAGCCTCTTGAACTCCTCCCTCTGAACTCCCACGAATTCAGCGGCATACTCGCGGCATTTCTTCCTTATCTCTTCCCTTGAAAGATTCTTTCCACCTTCCGGCTGATCTCCCATGACATGATGCTCGATAGGCATGCCATGACAATCCCAGCCTGGAACGTATGGAGAATCGTATCCCATCATCGTATGAGATTTGACAATGAAATCCTTCAATATTTTGTTGAGAGCTGTTCCTAGATGAACATGCCCGTTTGCGTAGGGAGGTCCATCATGGAGAATGAACAGAGGACTCCCCTTGCGCGAATGCCTTATCTTGCCGTAGATATCTCCTTTGCTCCACTCCTCCAGCGCTTCAGGCTCCTTTGCAATAAGGTTGCCCTTCATGGAGAAGCCGGTTCTGGGCAAATTTATTGTGTCCTTGTAGTTCACTGCTCCTCACCTCCCCCGGTGAATTTTGAATTGAACAAATCGAGTGCCGCTTTCGCGACCTCTCTAACGGGTGATACTTCAGAATTAGCGGAATCCCAGCTATGGCACCTTACAAGAAATATTACTCCTGCTCCGCCATGACCTGCCACTTCAGCCTCGTCCACTCCTTCCGACACAAGCGCGTCCGTTCCCATCACAGACAGTTCCGCCGGTGTAGCAAGTCTCCAATCAGGTACTCTGCCTATTACGCCCTTTTCCCAGGGACCGTCAGGAGTGATATAGAGATCCATCAGTGACGGGAATCTTGGACCCAGATCCTCTCTGTTTGAACCTATCAGCGGACTGCCCCCGAATAAAGCAATATGGTCGGAGACAATAATCCATTTATTTGTGCTGGAGACGCCCTCTGCCCCTATCAGGAAAAGCTTCTCTCCTTCTGCAAGAGCGGATCGAACGGAATCCAGTGCTTCTTCCCTGTCTGTACGAATATGGATTGAGGTATCTTCGGGAAGATCACATTTCCAGCTGCCGGGAAGAACCGCGAACATTCAATCACCTTCTTTAAATATATGAGAACAACGAACAGCGATTATGCAAACATATATCCAGTGGAACAAGTGAAGCGCCCCCGCGGGAGGCGGGAGCGCTATGTTTTTTCTATAAGCGGTTAGCTATTCGTTAGGTTTGGGTTCTACGGGTTCTTCTTCCTGAGCCTCAGGAACTGCAGGAGCTGCGGGAGTAACAGGAGCTACTGGCGTAACAGGAGCTACAGGTGCAACAGGAGCTGCGGGTTCCGCAACCTCAGGTTCCTTTTCAAGAGCAGGAATTCCAGCTGCTTTGGTTACATCCGCCATTGACTTGGGCATATCCCAGCCGGCTGCGCCCTTGTAAAAGAAAGTAACGAATATCTGGGCTAAAGCAGCAAGCGCAACGACCCAGATACCAATGCCCAGGCTGATCCCACCCGGTCTGCTCTTGAATATCTTGGTCAGTATCAGAAGAAAAGCAATAGCTGCTGGAATCCAGACGCCGCTTAGAAATTTCTTTACGAGAGGTTCCGTTTTATCTCCTGTGAAGAAAGCGATCGCGCCGCCTGCAGCAAACAGAATTACAACTAACCAGCCACCATCCTCGGTACCACTGACATTCATTGTGCCAAAGACATTGTACCATGGAAGGAATGCACCAATCATTCCAATCACGGCAACAATAAGTATGAACATTCGTTTCTTTTCCATAAGATCCCCCTTTTCAGTTGAGTAAAGATGGGTACCCATTAAGATCATGTCAATAATGAAATTAATGAATCCTCTGAATTCGTGATTTATTTTTCAGCTGATATCAAATCAAGCCACTTCTTTATAATGGGTTGAGGTCTATCCTGATGGATTTCCTCAAGCAGCATTCTGCCTGCTGATGCAGATTCAGAATTGCCGGTCAGTTTCCAATGATGGTAAAGAGTTTCTGCTCTGTAATTTCGATCAGGAGCATTCTCAAGCATTTCAAGGAGTTTCGCGGATGCGTTTTCATCGCCTTTCTCTGCCTGGATAACTGCCAGATACAATCTGCTGTTGTAGACAAACTTCTCCCTGCCTTTTCTGCCATCATTCAGATCAAGAGCTTCTCTGAGGTCCTTCTCTGCCTTTTCGAATTCTCCCTTAAGTGAAAGAATCTTTCCCCTCAGTCCGAGCTGACCGCTGAAGGATACCATATCATTTGCTTTCCTTGAATTCTCCAATGCTATGTTGATACTTTCAATTGCTGCCGCAGGTTCATCAAGCAGTAACTGAATCAGAGCAATCGCAGACCACCCTTCAGACAGATTACGTTTATCACCAATCGCCTCTGCATGTTCAATCTGAGTTTGAACACAATCAAGCGCTGACTCATAATCTCCCTTGAGAGAAAAGATATATCCCATTCTGGCATAGCCTGACATCAGACCTGATCTGAAACCGATGACTGAGGCAGTATCTATCAGCTCGGTTGCGTACTTCAGAGCAGCATCGGTATTTCCGATTTCAATCGACGCGTGAGCGAGATTGCCCAGTGCAGCGCACTTCGCCCTCAGGTTACCAGTTTTAATGCTGAGTGTTACACATTGCATGAAGCAGTCAATCGCCTGTTCCCATTCCGCCCTCCGAAGATGGATAATTCCAAGCTTGCTTGTGGCGGTACTCAGCGCGGCCCAGTTCGCTGTTTTCTCTGCAGCTTTCCTGAGTTTCTTATGCACGTCTTCTGCACTGTCGTAATCTCTGTTGTAAATGTGAACTCTCATAAGGTTATCATATCCCGCGATGATGCTCTTTATCAGACCCGTTTCCTGAGCAAGTCTGACCTGCTCCTCTGTACACTTTTTCATGAGATCGTACTGGCCCAGCTGTCTGTAAGTTATGGCAACCCAGTAAAGAGAAGCGCATATCTCCAGTGGAATCCCTGATTTGCGAGCAAGATCAACAGATTCTTCACCAAGAGTTACAGCTTCTTCAGTTCTTCCTGCTGTTCTGGCAATTAAACCAAGCTGCTGCGTGGCAATAGACATGTGGCGCACATCAGCCATCCTCGAAAACGTTTCCAGGCAGCTCCGGAGCATTTTCTCGGCCTGTTTCAGTTTTCCCGAAGAACCCAGATTAGTCCCCAGCTTCAACATCACCCTGGCTTTCAGTGAATCATCAATCAGGGGGTCCCCGCTGATTCTCTTCATTGTGCTGGTAAGCAGGTCTATACCTTCGTTAAGCAGCCCCGCGTTCCGATAAACACCTGCAAGGTCCAGATCAGCCTCTGTCCTTTCCGGATCCTGAACCATGGAAGCAAGTCGTCCGTACAATGCAATTGCCGCGCTGTTCTCGAAATTGTCAGCGTAAGTCTCCGCAGCTTTTCCGATATATATGGCAGCTTTCAAATTATCACCGCCCAGCTGGAAATGGCTGGCGATTCCTTCTAGGTGAGAAGCGGAAGTTGAGCCTTCATGCAATACTTCAAGAATCTTACCGGCTCTCAGGTGCAGCTTCTCATGTTCATCGGAGGGAATGAGTTCGAAAGCCCATTCACGAAACACCATATGTGCGAATGAAATGGAAAATCCTTCAACTGTGAATATGTGCTTCTGAACGCATGATTCCAGTTCATTTTCAATGTTTTCAGATTCAGTGACTTCAGCCAGAACATCCGGATTGAACGTCTTACCAAGAAGAGATGCGGTTCCTGCTATCTTCTGCACTGAAGTCGGCATCATTCGAACTCTGGCGAGGAACATATCCTTAATTGATTCCGTGATCTCAGTTGCAGACCACCTCAGGTCAAGATGGTCTCCTCTTCTGTTAACTTGTTTCGTTTCAATTAGATAATCAAGGGCCTGCTCAAGAAACAGAGGGACTCCTCCCGCTCTATCCCACAGAAAATCAACAAGCTTCAGTTCAGGCTCAACACCGGTAAGCTCCTCCACAAATGAGGTGATGTCCTTTTTTGAAAGCCCGCTGAGGAATACTATGTCTGACCCCGAAGCAGATGCAGCGGATGGAAATACAGGCTGGGATCCCGTAGAATCCGGTCTACCCGTCGCAATGAACCCGAGTGGAAATCCGGAAGCTGTCCTGAACAGTCTCTCTAAGATCAGAATACTCTCGCGGGAAAACCACTGGATATTCTCTATTACAACAACAACAGGCTGCAGAATTGAAAGAGCGAGGAAGAACGAAGCTATTGATGTCGAAATTCTTTCTGCCCGCTGCGATGGTTCAAGCTGGTGTACTATCGACCCTGATTTCTGATAAAGCCCTGAAATACTTTCAAGGAAAGGTCTGGCATCCATGAGTTCGTCAATCAGTTGATGAACGGGATAATCTGTCCGGAGTTCAAGATTGAGAAGGAGCCCTTCCCAGAGGTGCCGGAAGTTCTCGGAGTTTTTCTTCTCCGAAACTCCTGCATCAAGATTGAACCACGCCCGGAAAAAATCAGCTACAGGGTCAGTGCCCGGAGCCTGATCGGCTTCAATAAAGATGAATTCAGTATCCGGAAGAGCTGCATCGATCTCTCTTACAAGTCTGGTCTTACCAATACCTGCGGGAGCCCAGTAACAGAGTAAACCAGGCGAATCACCGGTTTCAAGTTCCGAGAAAAAAGAGATCGCCCGAGCAAGCTGATGCTCGCGCCCGACCATGGCTCCACGGTAAGGCCCGGATGATCTGACTGTCATTCAATGAACCAGTCAGGTAATTTTGAGTGAGTGTCTATAGATACGAGTTTTCTTCTTGATGTAATGCCTGACAGCAATTTAATGGACAGCTGTGTTGTACCGAACTCACCAGCCAGGAACTTCTGCAGTTCTCTGTTGGCTTTTCCGTCAGCCGGGGGAGCATTGAGCGCTATTTTGAGTGTTCCATCCGCCATTCTTCCCCGAACCTCAGTTAGTGAGGCCCGTGGAATGACCTTGATCTCCAAACGTATTGCACACTGTTCGTTGTTCATCATCTGCCATATTCAGGCATTTTATTTACATTATTACAACTGACATTTTAAACTAGTGCCTGTCACTATTTATTGAGGGGTTTGGCTTCCTCAATGAGCATTATCGGAATATCATCCTTCACTTCATATACAAGGGCACAGGAATTACATACAAGCACTTCTTCAGGATCGGTTCTGTATTCCAGTTCACCCTTGCACTTCGGGCAGGCAAGAATCGAAAGCAATCTTTCATCAAGCATAATACACTCCTAAATTACGAAAAGACCATCCTCTATGATCTTGTCCTCCGAACCATCTTTCCGGATTCCAAAAACGGAAACCTCTTCCGAACCGATCATGAAATCAGTGTGAACAAGAGATGAATTGCACTTCGTCGCTTTCAGTTCTTCATCGGACATACCGGTTCCATTCTCAATGCAATCAGCATAACCGTTACCAAGAGCGATATGACACGAAGCGTTCTCATCAAATAGAATATTCTGGAATATCTTTCCACTTCTGTAGATGGGTGAATTGACATCAACAAGAGCGACTTCTCCGAGAGCCCTTGCCCCCTCATCGAATTGGAGATACTGATCCAGTACTTCTACATTATGATCAGCTCCGAATTCAATTACTTTGCCCCCTTTGAATATGAACCACGCACCTTCGACCTGTGAACCCAGTACTTCTACAGGACGTGTTGTTCTGACTGTTCCTTCAGTTCGCGTGAAGTCGGGAGTGCTGAATATTTCTTCTGTCGGAATATTCGGAAAGAATACTATTCCGCTCTGATTGGAACATCTTCCGCCTGCAAAAACTCTGTTCGGAGCCATTCCGACATACAGGTCAGTTCCAGGACCGGTGAAATGTATCTTATCATAGCGTATCCTGTTCATGTGCTCTGATCTTCTCTTGAGTTCGGCATCGTGCTCGAGCCATGCCTTCGCGGGATCATCATGATCCAGGCGGAGAATTGGAATGAGTATGTCCCATATCCGCTCTTCCCAGTTCTCGGAGTCTCCAAGAACCTTTTCTGCCCAGGCTTCAGTTGGATACAGGCATACGTTCCATGCGATCCTGTTTGCTGAAACCCCCTTCAGAAATTTCTGCATAGCCCTTGAGTTTACCTTGCTTACCCTGCCGAGACGTATGGAATCAGCACCTTCCATAATATCGGGATTCTCCGGACCTCTAAGAGAAATGCTGCTCCAGGAATCATTGAGATAGCTCTCATACATATTCTCCAGATGGGAGGGCAAAAAATCAAGGTATTCATCCTTTTTGACTCCGTCAATTCGCATTCTGCCTAATGCGGAATCCGAGTATTTAACAGAGACCAGAGAAGCTCCGTTTTCGTACGCAAGGCTGGCAAGTTCTCTGACAAATTCCTTCTGTGCTATATCAGTCCTTATGAGGAGAGGTTTACCCTCCTGCTGATTGACAGCGGTTTTTATGATTACTTCCGCATACTTTCTGTGGAACTCGTTTTTGTTCATGATTCTCCGTTCAATAATTAAAACAATCCGAGGAAATCTATTCCAAGCGCTCTGTAACTTCTTCCCCCGGTTTCAAGTATATCAATAAACTGCAGTGATATTCTGACCTGGCCAAAACTCTCCCAGTATACTTCTCCGCTAAGAAAGCCTCCTCCTACGTCAAAACGAACAGAGTCAGCTTCATCTGTAGCGAAATCGTACTCGAACGCCATTCCGAATCCACCTGGAAACGATTTATCCAGACCTGTCCAGACACCGGCGTGCACAAGTTCCCTGACGTCGGCGCTGATACCGAAGTGGAATGCCATATCGCCACCGATAGTATTAAAATTCTTACTGAGCGCCAGATAAAGATCCCTGGCTTTTCGTCTGTACGATCCACCGCTTCGAACAGCTTCCGGTTCATTATCAAATCCAAGAACCGCGCCGGGAAGAGGTACGGTTTCATCCAGCAGACGAAACCTTGCTTTGAGATAGATATGATCAAACCATGATGGGTCATTCATGCCGGTAATATTCCATCCTCCGTAACCAAGCCCCGCTGCAAGCCTCGGTATTATACCCACGCAGAATGAGAACCTTAATCCATCATTCGGGAATGTGTTCAAGGAGATGCTGTAAGTCCTGGGTGCGACAATTCCAGCGGTTGGTTCATGTACTATTCTCATCAGTTCACCGGAACCGCCGGCTCCGGCAAACAGAAGCAACAGACCGATCAGGATAATTTTCCTCATAAGCGCGGCCCCCTTCCTCTGGACAGAGATACGGATTCCTTCCCCAGAAGCTCTCTCAGTTTTAAAATCAATTCGGCGTCAGGATCAACTCTAAGAGACCTGGAACGTCCCATAACCTTCCATCCTGATCTGTGTTTGATAATAACTGATACTTCTCCCTTGCCCGAATTGTTCCTGAGACAGTCTACCGCTTGCTCAAGCAGATTAATTCTGGGGTTGCTTCCATCAACCATTATGGTCACGCCGGCTCTCAGTATCGATCTGACCTTGTCCAGCGGAAAAATCTTCCTGGCGCTGAAACGGCTGTCCCCCCTTCTTCTGGACACCTCACCATCCATCAGAACAAGACAATCCGGTTCAAGCAAATCGCCGAATTCCTTAAGAGCATCACTGAATACAACAACCTCACTTGTACCCCGGCAGCCTTCAACCAGTACAAAAGCCATCTCACCATGTTTTGTGGGAATGATCTTCTTTTTAAGGATCATACCGGCGGTAGTTATGAGTTTCCTTTCGCTTTCATGAGCCAGTTCGATCGGCTCGTTGGAAAAACTGTCAATCTCATCGGAATACATTTCAAGAGGATGACCGGTCATGTAGAACCCGAGAAGTGATTTTTCCAGTCTGTACACTTCTTTCAGGGATAATTCTTCCTTTTCCTTCAGTATCGGCGCATGATTCACAGAATTCTCTTCGCTGTCGTCCCGCTCTCCACCGAACAATGACATCTGTCCTGCTTCAATATGCCTTCTGACAGATATTCCATACGTAATCGCGCGTTCGACTGAATCAAGAAGAGTCGCTCTGTTTATACCGAAGCAATCCATTGCTCCCGCACCAATGAGAGATTCAACAGCCTTCTTGTTGATTACTCCATTTCCCAGCCTCGTACACAAATCGAAGATGTCTTCAAATGGTCCGTCCTTCTCTCTTGCCTCCACGATCTCGGATGACGGTCCCTCTCCTACATTCTTGATCGCGGAAAGCGCATAGACTATCCTGCCTTCCTGATCAACATCGAACTTGACCGAACTGTGATTAACGGATGGAGGATTCACTGTAACGCCAAGTCGTGAGCACTCCTCAATGAGGGGAGTAATCCTGTCGATCTTGCCTATCTCACTGGTAAGACACGCTGCCAGAAATTCTGAAGGGTAGTTTACTTTCAACCATGCGGTCCAATAAGCAAGCGCCGCATAACAGACAGCATGAGATTTATTGAAACCGTATCCGGCGAATTTCTCAATAAGGTTAAATACCTTCACAGCTGTTTTTTTCTTAACATTCCTGCCGGTGGCGCCGCTGATAAACTTCTCCCGCATTTGAGCCATTACTTCCGGGTTCTTCCGCGACATCGCGCGTCTGAGTGTATCCGCTTCCGCCATGGTCATGCCGGCCAGAAGGTTTGCTATTCTCATAACCTGTTCCTGATAGATTATCACTCCGAATGTAGATGAAAGAACTTCCTCCAGATCAGGATGGGGAAATGAAATGGTGAAGTCGGATGAACCGGATTCAATACCTTTCTTGTTATCAGCATACAGATCTATCATGTCCATGGAGCCCGGACGGAAAATAGCTACGGCGGCAACAATGTCATCAAAGCTGTTTACGTTTATTTTTCTTAAAGCATCACGCATACCGGAGCTTTCCAGCTGAAACACACCTGCTGTCTCACCTCTGCTCATCAGTTCAAGAGTCTTCCTGTCATCAAATGACAGATCCTTCACTCTGAAATCAGGATCTCGTCTGCGAACCAATCCCTCAGCCCGATGAATAATCGTTACGTTTCGAAGACCTAGCAGATCCAGTTTCAGAAGACCTACTTTTTCTGCGCTTTTCTTTTCGTACTGGGTTGTAATGCCCTCTTTTGCGGAGCAGAGAGGAACATACTCGCGAAGATTGCCGGGTGTTATTATAACACCGGCTGCGTGAACTCCGGAATGCCTGGCGATATTCTCCAGAGTGTAACCATACTTGAACAGCTTCTCAATTTCCTTTTCTTCGCTGACTCTCCGTGAAAGCTCCGGAACACTTTTTACAACTTCCGGGAGAGGAGCGTCAGGATTGGGAGCTGATGCCACCAGTTTAGCCAGAATATCTCCCTCCGAGACACTCATTCCCATGACACGCGCCATATCTCTTACCACAGATCTGTTTTTTATCCTGCTGAAGGTAATGAGCTGGCAGACATTTTCCCTGCCGTACATGGCGATGATGTGATCGATGATCTCACTGCGGCGTTCACAGCAAACATCGATATCGATGTCCGGCATCTCCTTCCGTGCGGGGTTCAGGAAGCGCTCGAAACTGAGGTCGTAATCAAGCGGATTTATATCAGTAATGTCAATCGCATAGGAAACAAGGCTTCCGGCAGTTGAGCCCCTTCCGGGTCCCACCGGTATATCTTTGGACCTGGCCCATCTCATCATCTCGGAGACGATGAGAAAATACCCCGGAAAGCCCATATCTCCGATGATGCCGAGTTCGTGCTTAAGTCTTTCGGTTTCCCGGGGTTTCAATTCCCTGTCCAGTCTCCTGGTCAAACCTTCAAAAGAAAGCCGATAGAGATAAGCATCTGTGTCCGCCTCCCCTTCAGGAAGGGGATACTCGGGCAGAATGGGCTCACCCTCGATCAAATTGAATTCACATTTCTCCGCAAGTCTGACAGTATTTGAGACAGCTTCCGGTATCCATTCGAAGAGTTTCTGCATCTCAAGAGGAGTTTTTACATAGAATTCAGCTGTTTCAAAACGCATACGTCCGGGATCGTTCAGGGTCTTCCCTGTCTGGAGACACAGAAGTGCCTCGTGTGCCTGATGATCTTCTCTTCGAAGGTAATGCGCATCGTTGGTCGCCGCGACAATAGCCCCGGTTTCCTTTGCCAGCTCAGCAAGAACTGGAAGAACCTTTGCTTCATCGGACAATCCGTGATCCATCAGCTCAATGAAGTAATTTTCAGGTCCAACGAGATCCTGATAGAATCGAATAGCGTCTAAAGCATTTTTCCTGCTGCCTGAAAGGATATGCTGTGTAACCTCCCCCTGCAAGCAGGCTGATCCGATAAGAAGCCCTTCACTGAAACGAGCCAGGGTTTCCCGATCAATCCTTGGTTTATAGTAAAATCCATCTATATAACCGGCTGATGAAAGCTTCGAGAGATTACGGTATCCTTTTTCGTTTTTCGCCAGAAGAGTGAGGTGATATCTTTTCCCGTTCCTGGTTCGATCATTCATGGAAGGGAAAGCTATATAGGCTTCCATTCCGAGAATTGGATGTACTCCCATTTCATTTGTTTTCTCAAAGAATTGAACTGCCCCGAAGAGGCTGCCATGGTCAGTAACAGCTACTGAATTCATTCCATTCTCGGCAATGTAGCCTGCCAGGCGGTCAAATCTTATCGCTCCATCGAGAAGGCTGTATTCCGAATGCAAATGCAGATGAACGAAACCTTCACTCATTAGTCTTCTGAATCTCCTGTCGAACCTGATGACTGATTGTCACCATCAGTATTACCGTACAGACGGTCAAACTCACGTTGTTCTTTAAGATCAGCCCTGTCCGCAAGGTCAACACCATCTTTTTTGTATCTTAGAACAAGATAAATAAGTGTCCAGGAGGATGAGCAGCAGGAGAGAAAATAGGATACAACAACCAGGAATATTGCTGTACCTGAAAGCCCTGCAATCACTCCGGATATTCCTGTCCATGTCTGAATGGAATCCTGCTGTCCGAAGGTTGTCAGACCTGAGAAGAACGGGAGAGCCTCGGGAGCCAGTAATCTTGGACCTGAAGCAAGTGCCGCACCGAATCCCCCGCTTCCCGCGCCGAGAGTTACGGAAAAAGAGAGTAAATCCACCGCCAGCGATGCAAACAGGAAAAAGGTAATCCCGCCAAGCATTATTATGATCAGCGAAAGCAGCCAATAGAGAAACACTCTCCAGGATTGAGAAGTCATGGTGGAGAACAATTCGAAGACTGATTCGAAAGTATCAGCACCGGTAGTGGCTATTATCGAAGGAAGCAGTTGAAAGGAAAGAACAAGCGCCAGAGCAGTCAGAACCGCCAGCAGCATAACACCCCATAACGGGACTGCAAGCAATGCGGACAGAATCGGACCCGCGACAGGAATCCTGGAAAGAACTCCTGATGCCGCACCGGCAGCCAGTGCAAGCAGAATAACAAGTACAAGAAGAACAGGGATTGCAATAAGGGGGAAGCTGTTTCCTCTGGCAAACCTGGATGCATCCGCTCCGGAGAAGAAATTATCTCCACGGATCTGCTGAAAGGTCATTCTGGAAACTTTCAGTCCGCCACGGATGAGAACGTATAAGATCAGAATAGCGGCGATAATCAAAAATGCAACCGGTATCACTTCTTTCCAGAAGAGCGCTCCGGGAAGAGGAAAAAGACGACTCTGTTCCCATCTGGCAGCCATGTCATATCCCGCTGCAAAGAAACCAAGATATATGAAAATGTCCCAGATTATCCATGATAAAATAAGTGTCTTGAAATAAACCCATATCTTCCTGGCGCTGAACCCATACTTCGCGCACAGGGGAATATCTTTTACATTGAAACGCAGCTCTTCAGTCATGTTCACTCCCTCCGCGATACTCGTATCTTAATTCATCAGACAATACTACCGAACGCCTGTTTTCGGTAGGTCAGAGTGAGACCGGTAACAGTCTCAGCGCCTGCTTCCAGCAGTATTTCTGAAGCACTGTCCATCGTACTGCAGGTGGTGGCAACATCGTCTATCAACCATATATGAACACAAGCAGGTACTTCTCTGTGATTCCTCAGCCTGAATACTCCCTTAACGTTAGATCTTCGCTCGGTTACAGAAAGTCCAACCTGTGAAGGGCTGTCGTCTCTGGACAACAGGTTCATGTTTCGGGCACCCGTTCGCGAAGCAAGTGCTCCGGCAATCAGGAAGGACTGGTTATACCCTCGCTCACGTATCCTTTTTCTTCCTGCGGGAACAGGAACCAGAACATCTTCAGCTTCCGGAAGTACCATTGAGTTTTTCAGAATCATGTCAGCTGCCGTCGGTGCGAGATATTTCTCTCCGTTGAATTTCAACCTCAGCACTATCTCTCTGGGCAATCCTCTGTACAGAGCTGCTGAATATATGGCAATACCACTGGATAATTCCTCAGCCTTTCCTTTTGAAGAGACCGGACTGAAGGAAGCACCGGTTCTGCTCCAGTGTACATGCCTGCACTTGTCTATTCTCAGCCTGCACCATGAACAGAGATATTCGTTTTCCCCTCTTCTGCCTCCACATCCGGGACAAACGGAAGTCAGGAAGAGACGGAGAAGGTTCCGCGATAACGCCGATAGAGCCATATTCCCAGTATAGGAGCAGAAAGAAGCATTATGAGACAGATTATCTGATTGTCAGTAAAACTGTAACCCAGAATCTGATCGGGTGTGTGATCAAAATAGCGAAACTCTTCTATACCGAATCTGGTGACACCGTACAAACCAAGAAACAGACAGAAGATGAAGCCGGGAAAATGTTTATATCGATCAGCCCACAGGAGGATTCCTATTATGAACAATCCTGATAATGAACTGTAAAGCTGTGTCGGATGAATATATGAACCGGGGATAATTCCGGTATTGAAATAGGGCATCGCCGAATCAGGAAATGAAACTCCCAGAGAACATGATGTTTCTGCGCCGAAGCAGCATCCGTTGAGAAAACAACCGATCCTTGTGATGAAAATACCAAGAGCAAATGAAGGAATGACGGCATCCGCGAGTTTCCATGTGGGGAGTCGCTTTCTCCATACGGTATAGAACCCGACTGCGACTGCAAGAATCACACCGCCCAGCATACTGAGACCGTACAGGCCCTTCCAGATAGCAATTACATCCAGCCAGTGCCCCTGGAATTCGGACATATGCGTAATTACATAGAAAACTCGTGATCCCACAATTGCAGCTATCATCAGACGCACACCAAGGTCGTAAATGTCTCCTCTGGATATTCCCGCAGCTTCACCTCTTCTGGCAGCAAGCCAGAGCCCAAACATAAAGGAAACAGCAAGCATCAATCCATAGGAATTGATAGGCAGCGAGCCTATTTTAAACAGAACCGGGTGCATTGTCAGAACCTCCCTGGTAGTCTGTCCTATAATGAGTATTTTTAGGAGTCATAATCTAAGGTACGAGTTGATTCCTGTCACTTCACACTTCTCTCCAGTACATTCCTGCATTAACAGCAAGTCCCAGCAGGAATAGAACTACGATCATCTGACTTCCTCCGTAGCTTATGAGAGGGAGTGGGAGTCCGGTTACAGGCATGATTCCAACTGTCATCCCAACATTAACGAAAACATGAAATGTGAAATATGCTGCTATTCCCGCAGTTACAAGCGAGTTAAAAGCATTGACCGATTTTCTTGCTGCAAGGGTTATCCTCCATATAAGCAGAAAGAAAGTAGCAAGGAGAATAATTCCACCAAGGAAACCTGTCTCCTCCGCCCAGACCGAAAATACAAAATCGGTATGTCTTGCCGGCAGGTAAGCCAGCTCTTTCTGCGCGCCCTGAAGAAAACCCTGGCCGAATAACCCTCCGGATCCAACCGCAACTTCTGACTGAATGATATTCCATCCGGCTCCGTGCGGATCACTTGCAGGATCAAGAAAAGTTATCAGTCTTGATCGCTGATATGTCTCGAGCAGATTCCATGCGATAGGTGTAAGGGCTGCGAC
Source organism: Candidatus Aegiribacteria sp. (assembly GCA_021108435.1). Taxonomy (NCBI): domain Bacteria; kingdom Pseudomonadati; genus Candidatus Aegiribacteria; species Candidatus Aegiribacteria sp. The sequence continues at coordinate 8,241 of JAIOQY010000046.1, read as the reverse complement.
AATAGAGTTCCCTCCAATGAAAATCAGCCAGCTTGAGAATGGATATCTGCGTCTGTAAAGTATTAATCCAAGAATGCAAACGAACAGGATCCAGAAAACGATGTGTATTGAGGAAACAGCAGCCAGAATTGGACTTACGATCAGATATATCCATCCGGGACCGTATCCGGCCCAGACAAATATCGCAAGCACAATCATGATCATTGCTACTGAAGTCCCAAGATCAGGTTGTAGAAGTGTCAGAATGATGGCCGGGAGAATTGTCAGAAACACCAGAAGCTCGCCAAATTTTCTGGGTCGGACTCTGAGTGATGAGAGCCACCAGGAACTCATCAGTATTAAGCCTGCTTTTGCTATCTCGGATGGCTGGATATGCAGGGGACCTATGATGATCCAGCGATCTGCCGGCCCGCTTCCGAGGAAAACTGTAGCAAGGAGAAGCAGACAGGTCAGCAGATAAATAACCGGAGAGATTTCTTCAAGCCTTCGAAAGGATATCCATGTTCCGACAAGGAAAAAGACTATTCCTATAACCACCCAGAGCACCTGTCTACTGAACAGCCCGCTTTCGGAAGCCGCCATGGATGCGGAATATACTGTACTGAGGCCAATTGCCAGGAGTATAACGACTGAAATAATCAGAAGGAGATCGGGACGGTCTCTTCCTATCAGTTCAATCACTCCCCTCTTTCAGCCAGGTAGCCTGAAAGGATATTTCTTGCTACTGGTCCGGCAACAGCGCCACCATGTCCTCCATGTTCAATAACAACACATATCGCAAGAGGCTTTGGATCCCGCATAAAACCGATAACCAGAGCATGATCTTCTCCAGGGCATTCAGCTGTACCGGTTTTCCCCCAGAAATCCAGAGAAGAATCAGAAAAGACATTATACAGAGTTCCTCTTCTGGAAGTAACCACCCTGAGCATACCCTCGATTACAGTATCAAATGCGTAATCCGTGACAGCACCAGGGGATAGTACCGGATCCCGGGTTTTTCTTTGAAGAAGAATTCCGGGAAACGGCATTTCACCTCTTGAGGCGATAATCCCGGCAATCACTGCAAGCTGAAGAGGTGTTGCAAGAAGCTCTCCCTGACCAATTGAGATATTAAGAAGGTTACCCAGACCCCATCCATCACTGCCGTAGGCGCGAGTGAGATAATCGGAATCGGGAATCAAACCGCTTTTTTCTCCTGTAAGAACATCCGTGAGCCTGGCTCCCATCCCGAAACAGGCTGAATATTCAGCAAGTTCATCAATTGAACCCAGCTGCACTGTCCTGTAGAAGAATACATCGCATGACTGTTCAAGTGCCTGTACTACATTTAACCTGCCATGAGCTGTCCAGCATCCAAATTCTGTATCTCCCAGAGTCAGTGAGCCATAGCAGGGGTTAGGCATGTAGTCTCGGGAGATCAGGCCCTCCGAAAGCAGCCAGCAGGCCGTGATAACCTTATAAGTGGAAGCAGGGGGATAAGCGGCCGCCCATGCTCTTTCGAAAAGAGGATTGTCCTGATTATCGAGAATAGCATTCCATTCAGCCTGAGTGATCCCCCGTGCAAACATATTCGGATCAAATGCTGGAACCGAAGCGGCGCAGAGAATATCCCCGTTTTCGTAGTCAATGACCACTGCTGCTCCCGGCATTCCAGTCTGCTCCAGTTCTGTTAATGCAATACTCTGCAAATCCGCGTCTACTGTAAGCGCTACGTTCCCGCCCGGCACGGGATCTTCCGAAGAAACACCTCGAAACTCTTCCACAATCCTGCCGAGTGCATCAACAACTTCTCGCTGAAGACCTGGAGTTCCGCGCAGTGTTTCATTGAGTCTGAGTTCAAGCCCCGTCCTGCCGGTAATTTCACCTCTGAATGAATCCTGAGCATCAGCCAAACTGACATACCCCAGAATGTGACAGAAATCCTCCGGTCTGTGGTAACGTCTCAGGGGAGCAACATCAATTATCACACCTGGTATTCTATACAGATTCTCCGCGATTGAGCTGACCTTCTCCACACCCAGTCCCTCCCTGAGCACGACTGGTCTGTGAGGAACATCTGAAGCTTCATCAAGGATTCCATTCAGTTCGCCCTCGGTCATTTCAAGCTGTTGTTCGACAAGTGCAGCATTGGTTCTAATGAATTCTGAAGGTACTGCGGAAACGATAAAGGCTGGCTTACTGTCAGCAAGGATAATACCGTTCCTGTCACTGATAACTCCACGTGGAGCCGGTGTAACGATGACCCTTATGTGGTTCTGACTTGCCAGCCCTCTGTAATACTCACCCTTAATAACCTGAAGATGAACCAGCTTTACTCCAAGCAGAATAAAGAGGATTGATACTACGGATAGAAAGAAGAAGAATGGCCAGTTTTTGCTGTTTCCATACATTCAGCTATCCTGACACTCTATATGCTCTGATATGTGAAATCCACGATTCTGCTGAAATAATCAAGGCTCCTAATGCTGTTGTAATCAGGGCTCTGGGCAGAGACAATAGAAGCAGTGAACAGAAACCTGAACCAAAGGGACGTGACGCGACGATAATGAAGACAGAATCGGATACCACCACAGCCACAGCTGCCATAAGTAGAAAAGAACCCCTTCCTTCACCAGCGGATACTTCACCAAGAATTCCGGCGATGTACAATCCCGCCAATAGTGCGAGAGAAGAAGAACCGGGAGGTTGATGCAGCAGAAGATCAAGACACAGACCGGACCAGAAGGCTCCGTCTACCGCCCATCTGCTCCCATGATTCTCAGCAAGGTATACAAGAACCAGAGGTAGAAGAGATGGAGCCAGAAAAACCCGTCCGACTGTCAATTCCAGCAGAAACTGAATAATAACAGTAACTGAAAGCAGAAGTAACCTGATCTGCATTTTCCACCTTTAATCCTTTATACACAACATATGTAAACGTTACTGCTGCGTATGACTGGAAGAAGTCTCGTCTGGAAGAAGTATCAGAACCTCACCGGTATTTCTGAAATCAACCGCTGATTCGATATCAAGCTTAAGCGCGAGCCCTGATTCCCCGGACGAAACTCTCATTACTTTGCCGACAAGAAGTCCATCAGGATATACACCGCCAAATCTTGATGTAAGCACTCTGTCTCCGATTTCTACACCACTCGTTAGATCAACATGCACAAGCTGCAGATCTCCGGTTGAAGATGACTGCAGAATTCCATAGGCGCCTGATGGCCATGTTACACAGCTGACATTAACAGAGGGATTGGTAACAGGCAGAATCTCACTTGTTCTCTCCTGTACGGAACTCACTATTCCGACCAGACCTCTGGATGAGATACAAACGGAGTTCAACACAACTCTATCACGAAAACCTCGATCGACGACCATGGTTCCGGTAACAAGACCCTCTGATCTATAAAGAACTCTTGCTGGAAGAGCATCTCTGTTACCCGTCCGCGTAATACCAAGCAGAATTCGGTATTGATCTACTTTAATTGCTTCTTCTCTGAGAATGGCATTTTCAAGCATCAACTGAATGATATCATCCCTGAGTTCATCCAAAACCGGAGAATCAGAACGATTGAAGAACATTGTTGAAAATCTGGCTCCCATCCAGCTTCCCAGTCCTCCAAGAAGAACAGGTCCGATCAAGAGCAGTATTATTGAAAGCACAACGTACAGAAGCAATCTTTTCCCTTTATTACTCATTGTGCTTCTACGGGTTTTTTTAGCAAGGCTCATATTGAAATACTACTGAAGAAGAAGGTTTCGATACCGGTAAATATCTTCAAGAATCAATCCCGCTCCAAGAACAGTACAGGACAGAGGATTATCAGCGACCCGAATCGGCAAACCGGTCTCACTCATAAGAAGCCTGTCCAGACCTCGAAGCAGCGCACCACCCCCGGTCATGACGATACCACGGTCAACGATATCACTGGCAAGTTCAGGCGGTGTCTTCTCGAGACCATGCCGCACAGCCTCAACAATGGTGCCAATAACTTCCTTCAGGGAATTTCTGATATCTTCGGAACTGACGGAATAGGTCTCCGGAATACCATTTACAAAATCAAGACCACTTACCTCATATTCACGGTCGTCACTTTTGAGTACGGTACCCATGTTGAGTTTAACTTTCTCAGCGGTTCTCTCTCCTATTAAAAGACTGTATCGCTTCTTGAGATATCCGGCAATAGCTTCGTCAATTTCATCTCCACCAATTCTGATGGAATTATTCGCAGCGATAGTTGAAAGACTGATTACGGCTACTTCAGTAGTTCCCCCCCCTATGTCAACAACCATATTACCGGCAGCTCCTTCAACGGATATTCCTACACCGATGGCAGATGCTAAAGGTTCTGAAACTAGGAGTACTTCCCGCGCGCCTGCTCTCTCAAGCGCAGTTCTGACGGCAGATATCTCAACCTCAGTTATACCGCTTGGAACACAGACAAGTACTCTGGGACGCATTGAGAATCTTCTTGTTTGAGCCATACTGAAGAACTCTCTGAGCATAGCCATTGTCGCGGTGGCATTTGTTATTACCCCGTCCTTGAGTGGTCTGACAGCATCAAGTGTAGATCCGGTTCGGCCAAGCATTGCTTTCGCGTCGTCGCCAACTGCAACCACTTCACCTGTTTCCCTGTCAACTGCTACAACACTGGGCTGATCAAGAACGATGCCTTTTCCCTGAAGATAAATAAGGGTATTGGCTGTTCCGAGATCAATCGCCATGGCAGTTGAGAGCAGTGTTCCCGGCTTTCTTCCGAATAAACCGCTTAACAAACCAGAAGTACTCATTTCACCTCCCGTAAACTAACTCGTAACAGGTTGAATAGTAAACATTCAGCTCTGCGTCAACTCCATGCTAAAACGGATATAGTTATATTTGGAGAATAAATCGGCATGAGCCTGATTTTCAGTTAACGTAACCTTTAACGTTACCTTTGCGGAATGTTCCAGCCGGGCTGCCAGCAAGCACTCGAACAAAGCGTATCAACAGGAATTGGAACGATCATTTCCCAGATACCCTCCCAGGGTATTGCTGATGAATTAATACTCGTTAACTCAATGCTTACAGAATTAGAGTTAATAGACAGAATCCATTTCCATGGCCATGCCCTGTACTCATCATGTGGAGAAGATGCTGTTATCTCGAATCTGCCTGAATCCCAGATACAGATTGATGGAAACATATCTCCACTATACATTGAGAGATGCATGTATTCCATTGAATCAGGAACAGTGAAAAACCATTCGATGATGCCATTATCGACCTTGGCTCCATCAGCAATCATCCATGCTTCCAGAAGTAATGGAAAGCCTGTTCTGATCAGATAAATAAGATCTTCTGTTGTTATAGTCCCTGATCCGGTTTGAAGTCCACCAGGCATGAATACTGCGTAATCGTCCTGTGGCATATAGATCAGAATCCCTGTCGAATCACCATTCATAGAAAGAACGGGGCTGCCGTCAGGTCCATAGAAATCACCCCTGAGCAGATTGTCCAAAGTACTTCCCCAGAGTACGAAAGGTCCCCTGGCTACAAGATTGCTTCCCTGAAGTCTTGCATTTCCGCGAAGCTGAAAGCAGTCCAGATTCCCCCACCCAAATGAAATTCTGCTGGCGTAGATCTCACTTTGACTTTGAAGACTGTCTCTTGTAACTGTATGAAGTCCGCATGATGGGGAAATAAAGAGAATAAGAAACAAAGAAGCTGCTGCAGCTATCCGCATTATTCTATTCTGAGCCGTACTTCTCCTGAAGAGCTGTTATTCTTCTTTCGAATTCGTATTCTTTTCCGTACTTCGCCTTACGGGCAAGTAGTGACTTGTTATCCGGAATTTTCTCAAGCAGCTTATCCAGCATCAGCAAAGCTCTTTTCCTGTTCCCGCTTTTCACTTCACTGTCGACCTTTTCTATCAGTTCGCTCAACTTAGCCACATGCTACCTCCTGTTTTCGCTAATGCACAGAGCCAGAAAATCTTTAACCATTTCAACTGTTATATGAAATCCATCCTGTTTCCCGCCAAGTGGAACAGCATCCTGCTTCCGACCATGATAGTCAGTTCCACCTGTAAGAACAAGTTCATATCTGCTTGCGAACTCCTTAAGCAAACGGGTGAACAATATGGAATGGCCGGGATAATAAGCTTCAATACCTGCCAATCCGTAATTCTTCATTCGGCCAAAAAATAATTTCAACTCGTTCGGTTCCATTTGAATATATCCCGGATGAGCCATTACAGGCAATCCGTCTGCATCGGCTATTAGACGTACTGCTTCATGAACTGGAAGTCTGTCTCTGTCAACATATGCGGGTTTCCCCTTTGCCAGATATCTGTCAAAGGCTTCTCTGAAATTTCCCACATGTCCACCTGCAATAAGAGCTTCTGCTATGTGGGGCCGACCGATGACATCTCCACCTGCAATAAGTTTCAATGAATCAATATCAATATGTATGCCTGTATGACTGAGTTTCTCAAGTATCCTGGGATTCCTTCTTTCTCTGCCTCCCTGAATGAAGGTTATTGCTTTACCAAGAGGAGTTGATCCGGATATTAATTTATCAGGGTCAGATCCCGGAAAATACCCAAGCAGATGAGCGGATAAACCTTTTTCTTCCAGATCAACGCTCAGTTCCACACCGGGAATCATGGTTATCCCCATCGAATCAGCAGCTTCCATTCCGCGAGGAATACCGTCAAATGTATCATGATCGGTTATCGCGATTATGGATAAGCCTCTCTCTGCAGCAAGCTCAATCAGCTCGGAAGGTGATCGAGTACCATCAGAGGCTGTACTGTGTAAATGAAGATCAACATAAGTCTGCATGTGCAATTTCCTCCGGAATCGAGAATATTATCCGCTATGAAATACAATGCAACTGCAAAATCCCGTAATTGCTTTGCAGATGATCCAGAGAATGGAGAAATAGATAATGTCTGAAAATTCGAACAGAAAAAAGGTCATGTATATTCGCGATCCTGTACATGGAAATATAAGACTCTCCCGTCTGCAGGAAGATCTTATCAAGACAGTCGAGGTTCAGAGGCTCAGTCTTGTACATCAACTGGGTACAACCTACCAGAGCTATCCTGGAGCTCATTGCATGCGGCTATCGCATGCCCTTGGCGTGTCATATCTTGCGGATAAGATCGGAGAACACATTCTCGAACAGATCGACGATATCCCGGCGGATAAACAGCTTAAAATGCGTAAGATTCTGCAGGCTGCTGGTTTACTCCATGATATCGGACACACACCATGGTCACATACTCTTGAGCCACTCTATATCGAAATACATGGTATGGATCACATGAGACTCGTTGCCGATCTTGTGGTGGGTAAGCAGGTTCTCAATATCAGAGGTTCCGGCAGGATACCGGATATCCTGAAATCATATGACATCAATCCTGAAGACGTTGCGGATCTCATCTGCAGCAGATATAAGGGGCCCCGCTATCTTCAACAGATGATCTTCGGTGAAGTCGATGCAGATATGCTTGATTATCTGCAGAGGGATTTCTACTTCACCGGAGTAGCATTCGGTCATATAGAGATGGAGAGGATCATCTCAACCATGACTGTAGTAAATGATGAGATAGTTTTTCTTATCAAGGGTCATGAAGCAATTCGTGATTTCCTTTTCGCCAGAATGCAGATGTACTCCAGCGTATACCTTCATAAGAAAACCAGGATTGTAGATATGATGATGCTCGCAGCAGCAAGGAGAAGTATTATCGAACTCGGAGAAATACAGGATTTCCATGTTCTTACCGATGATGAGATCCTAAGCTTCCTTGCCTGCGATTCAACTGATCCGTGGGTGCGGGAGATGGCATGGAGAGTGAAGTACAGACAGAAGCTCTTTTCTCAGGTATTCCGTATAGATGCCGCAACCCTTGATGAGAGTGATATCTCTTTTCTGAACACAATCAGAGCATCAGAGGAAACGCCTTCTGAGATTGCCGCTACTCTTGTAAGGATGATCGCTGAAGCGGCAGGAGTTGATCCCAGATACATTCTGGTCGATCTGCCTCTTGATGCGGTAAAAGTATCCGAAGAACGATTCGAGAAACTGGGAATCAAATATGTCAATCAGAATGAAGAAATCAAGGATCTTGAGGATATCGATCCGGCTTTCTCCGAATACCTTGCCAGAGCTAAACCAAACAGGAATTATCTGACTGTTAACTGCTGTCCGGAACTGAAGGAACAGGTAGAAAATACTTGCAGGGATCTGTTCCACAGAGCGGCAATGCCGCT
>JAIOQY010000045.1 GCA_021108435.1 Candidatus Aegiribacteria sp. | reverse complement strand
CCGAAACTCTTTAATAGTTAATATACCAAAGATAGAGATGGGTATGTTTTCAACAGTCTGTTTCAACGTAGCGGTGTGTTCCTATTTGAGCTTTTCGGCAAATTCCGCCTGTGATGATGTTGACCTGGGAAAGTTATAGACAGTATCATCGGCACAGGTGGATATATCAAGAAAAAGCAGGAAAGATGTGCTATGTTAAGACAAATACCACTTTGGTGCGAAATTAAGCTCCCTTGCACTCGAAGAACTGTCCGACGATAGGGGTTAATTTGAGAAAACCGAGGATTCTTCACGTTGCTCCGCAGAATTTTACAGGTGTTCTGACCTTTTTCACCAGGGGCCACACAGCACTCGGGTACGATAGCAGGCTGGTTACGTTCTTCCGAGCCAAGAGTATCTATGAAGAGGACATCTGTCTCGAGTTGCCTTTCGTCGGTCCGATGGAATGGTTGTGGACTCTCAAACGTCTGGTCAGGGCAGGCAGTATGAAAGTGCCGTTCACCGGAACCAGGGAGAGGATCTTCTGGCATCCGAGTAAAGTGGAGGCGCCTCTTCAGTGGTTCCGCAGTTTGATCTGGAATCCCCGGATAAGAAAAGCCGCCAGGAAGTACGGATTCTGGGATTACGACATCTATCATTTCGAGGGAGGTGTAAGTTTTTTCAGAGACGGGAGAGACGTCAGGAAGCTGAAAGAAAAAGGTAAGAAAATCGTATCTTACTACCATGGATTAGATCTGAGGATGCGCGGTGCAATCAGACCGGTATGGGAGGCTACTGATCTGCATCTGACATGCGAGTTCGATCTTTATCAGAGATATCCGGAGCTCGAATATCAGTTTCTTCCGTTCGATCCGGAGAGTGTACCTCCTGCATCCCCGGTGAGCGAGAGGATAAGGATATGTCATGCACCCAGACTCCCGACTGTAAAAGGGACATCCATCATCATTGAAGCGGTCGAGAGTCTGAGCCGTGATATGCCGGTCGAGTTTGTGCTCATACAGAACTGTTCTCATGCGGAAACCATCGAACTCAAATCGACCTGTCATATCGAAATCGATCAGATATCAGATGGTGACATGGGGTACGGAGTAAACTCGCTGGAAAGCCTCTCGATGGGATTGTGCACCGTCACTAACCTGTCAACGGCTTACCAGCGTTTTATCCCCAATCACCCGTTTGCTCTGGCGCACCCCGATAACCTGAGGGCTGTTCTCAGGGAACTTGTTCTGGATGCTGAACTCAGGCAGAGCTTTGCCGTGAAGGGTCCATTCTGGATCATGAAGAATCATCACTGGATAACCGTGGCCAGGCAGCTCCATGAGAGATACAGGAAACTTGGATGGGAAAGGTGATGCTGTTCAGTGACCTTCAAAGATATTGTCCAAAGAGGTGCAGATGATTGATATCTCTGTTCTTATTCCTGTTAGGAATGGAGGAGACCATTTTCGCACAACTCTTGTCTGTCTCGGTTCACAGAAAACTGCAGACGCGGTGATGGAAATTGTGATTGTGGATGATGGAAGCGATCAACCGGTCGCACTCGAGTTTGCGAATGATCTCCCTTCCGAAGTGCATCTTCAGGTTGTGAGGCTGGAAGGTGAAGGTAATCGCCCCAGGGCCAGAAACATTGCTTTGAAGGCTTCATCCGGCAGCGTAATCCTGATGATGGATGCAGATCTTGATTTTAATGATGACCTTGTAGTAAGGCATCTGAACCACCACAGGAGCGGTGTCGCGGATGTGGTAATGGGAGCGAGGATCGATGCATGGCGTGAAAATCCGACCAGGTTCCAGAAGTGGTCTGATTCAAGAGCAATGGGTGGAAAACCCGCGGGTTCCTTTCCGTGGAACTACTGCATTACCGGTAATTTCAGCGTCAAAAGGTCACTGATCGAGCAGGTCGGTGGATCAGATGAGTCGATAATTTCGTATGGGGGTGAAGATACTGAACTTGGATACAGATTCCTGATGGCTGGTGCCACCTTCTACTGGGATCCGGATATCCGAGCCAGGCATCTGGATGAGATAGACCTGGACAGGTACGCCGGCAGAATGGTTACGTACGGCCAGAACAATCTGAGATATCTGCTTGCCAAACACCCCGGTATCGAGAGTCTACTCGGAAATCAATGGGTAAAACCGATATTCGCGTCTCCGCGCAGACCGTGCTACATGGTGATGAGATTCGTTACCCGAATTACCGTTAGTCCCTGTGTGTACAGGATATTTCTCGCGTGGATGAAGAGAGTCGGTTTCCCAATGTTCATCTTTACCTATATATCTGTTGCAGGCTGCATTCTGGGACTTCAGGGAAGGGATTTCAGGCAAAACTCATGACAGGAGCAGATTCCATCTGTGTGCATGGGGTCATGTAATAGAAGACTGAAGTAATTCGAAAATTCCAGAGTGGTGTGGAGTAGTGTAACTCCTTGTAATATAATGAAATGGGAAGTCTGTAGTTATGTCAAATTTAGCATTGGAAATTACATGGAAACATTCTTAATAGAGAACAAGATAAAAATACGCCAGATCGTAAAGGATAAGAAATACACATATAATATACGATCGAGCATGGATGCTAGTATTCGGGTTCTGTAACACCAGCCCCCTGAGGAGTTGATGTACAATAGTATCTAAGGTAAAACGGAAAATCATCACAGACAGTATGGAATCTTCATGAAATCAATAAAATTATTACCCTTACTCATAGCATTTTTCAGCTGTGGACAGTACAATGATCCCGTACAACCTGATATTGACTCTTTAATTGTTGTTACTGATTCAGTTGTCATAGGAATTGGTGAGAGTGATAGTACATTATGGTTGCCGACACAGGTCAGTTATACACCTGAAGGTAATATCGCCATACTTGATAAATATAAACACTGTATTAAAATCTACACAACAGGGAGTGAATATGTGCGTACCGTCGGTAGGGAAGGTGAAGGACCAGGAGAGTTACGGCTTCCGAACTCCTTTGACTTCTATCCAGATGGGAGGCTTTTGATAACTGATGCTCACCATATTTCTTGCTTTAACCAGGAGTATGCCTTTATCGGAAGAATGAATATCCATGGAAGTATCCCGAATGAAATAGTAGCTGTTGGAGATAGCAGTTTTGTATTAGAAAGAAACGCCCCACAGGTAAACGACGGAGAACCTACTTTCTGTTATGTGATCGAAAGGTGGGATTGGGGAGCAGCTGAGGCTTCTGTTGAATATTGCCGTGTTTGCATACCATTTGGTGTGCCTAGTAACAACTCTTTGGATAAGTCAGAGTATGGTGATCTACAGCACTGTGTATCAGTGGATGGTAGAGTATTCTATTCAAAGTATTCAACAGAAGAGTTTATTGTTGATGGATTCGAGCCAACTGGTATGCACTATCTACATCTTGAAGATAGATCTTATACTAGAGTTCCGAAAAGTGAGTCCGAGATACAAAGAGAGATCGATAGCGATAATGAATACTACTCATATATAACTGGTAGAAACAGCAGTATCGAGATGAGACCTGACCCATTCAAAGAAGCCATATCAGATATGTTTGTAGATGAAGAGGAGAGGCTTTGGCTGGCACTTGGAGCATTTGATGGAAAAATCTTCCGAGTATACGATATGTTTGGCGAGCATCTTCTGTATGCAATGGTCAGTCCTGAGTACGACGTAAATCCAAACACGTGGGTGTTTTCTCCCGGAAGCAACGGTAGATTCCTTGCTTTCAATTCGATGGCTGCTGACTCAATCAGGATTTATCAGATGGGACTTGTAGCAAATCCTTCTCTATAGTATAAAGGTTCTCGTTTTCGATTTGGTAACTGTTATCCGGTTCCCGGACTATTTCAGGTGGTAAGTTTGACTGGGGATCTCGCGCTGAGACTGAGAGACAGAGAGGATATTCAAACAGCGGTACCGGATTTTCGATCATTCTCCGTGGATGCGATCCAGACCAGTTGAGCTGATTGCGTTCATTATAACTCGTGCATATTTTCAATTCATTCTTAAATGTAAATAATGAAAGTAGCAATGGAGGCTTTTATGTTATCAGTTCTGCTTTTCGCGGGAATAATCGCAGTGACTCTGCCCGACC
>JAIOQY010000044.1 GCA_021108435.1 Candidatus Aegiribacteria sp. | reverse complement strand
GCATCAATACAGCCAGTATGCCAGCTGTCATGCTGGAACTGGCGCCACGGCATTTCAGCTGGGAAAGTACCTGCCCCCAGATCATAGCAGTAAAGTACAGGATTGATGTCATCGGCAAATATCATCTCAAGACCGTTATCATCATCGATGTTGCCGATGGCTACCTGGCCGAAAACTCCACTACCGCAGGATACAGGATAACCGCTGCAGATGCTGCCATCGCTGTTGATAGCGTATAGATATCCATCTCCGGTACCTACTACTATCTCAAGTTCGATATCTCCATCAATGTTCACTATTGATGGTGCCGCAGGAATACCTTCAATGGATACAGGGAATCCAGGAAGAGATTGATATTCATCACCTGACCAGTACCAGCAATTGACCTTTCCGCTGTTGTCAACTGCTACTACATCAAGAATGCCGTCATCATTCATATCTCCGATAGCAACCGGATGTTTGACCATGCTGCCAACATTCCAGACGTGTTCCTCATTCAATGTGTTACCATTTAAAACTAAGACTTTGCGGCTACTTGTTCCGCTGATTCCTGTTCCGACTATTATCTCGTTCACACCATCATCATCGATATCTGCAACTACCGGGGAAGCCCAGAACCAGCAGTTGTAGTAAGCTGGAGACACTATATCTAAACCATTATCAGGATCCAGAAGATAAACTGCGCTGTTATAATCCTTTGAAGATTCTGAATCACCATCTGTCTGATAACCCTCTGCTGTACATACTACTATCTCCATACCAAAGTGACTTGATGACACATCTCCCACTGCAGGTGTGGAAATCACCGAAGATCCACCTGTCTCAAGATTGCGACGCCATGTCCAAGCCCCTCCCGTATGCTCGAACAGATATACCGTGGGTTCAAGTATTGTCGAATCGGAAAGATGACGACAGAGAATCATCTCAGGATAACCATCGGAATCAACATCTCCAATAACAGGAGAAGACATACTGGGATAAAAACCGAGAGCTTCTGAACCACCCATAATAACCGGCCAGTTGGATATATTCCCTCCGGTTGAAAGATCACGGGCATGGCAACCACAGGCATGAACGGAAAGGATATCCAAACCACCGCCATTAAGATCAACTATGGACGGACATGACTTTACATTGATACTCCCCCAGCCTCCTGAAGACATCGGCCAGTTCTCGTTCCATGAACTGCCATCATCAGCAAGAACATGAACATAACCATCAGTACACTGGACTATTACATCAAGATCACCATCATCATCAAGATCAGAAAGTACCGGGGAGCCGTTTACATAATCATGAAGGGTTACAGTCCAGCTATCTCCGGAAGATTCCAGCGTGAAATCATGATGGGTATCGTTGTAACGCCATTCAGCTAATGTTGATGAGGGATTCATCAATCCATTATTATCAACATCTTCCGCCTGGATGCTGAGAGTCATCTCTCCCTCAAGAAAAACTAATCCACCCAGGGTACCATGCCAAGTATCCCGATAATCAGGATCATCAGGACAGTTGGTTGAACTCCAACCAGTCATTGTTGCGGTTATATCATCATATGGAGATTCCATACCTGCAGTTACAATTGCCGAACCTGTATTCATGGGCTCGGAAAATATCACTGTCACATCAAGAATCTCGCTGTTACTAACAGG
>JAIOQY010000043.1 GCA_021108435.1 Candidatus Aegiribacteria sp. | reverse complement strand
CTACACCCCTGCCGTTGACAAAAAGAGTCCCAAGAGCACTGCGAGACATCTGGCGTCTTCACCGAACCCTTCAAGGATGTAAATGATTTAGATTTACATTCTGATCTTTCAAGTCGTAGCATTGACTTGCCAAATACCCCCCATATTAATTCATTAATATGATTTAAATATACATAGGAGTGGGAGTATTTATGATACTGATAGTATGTATGCTCATTTGCGCCTTGAGTTATGTTGGGGCTTTCGATGAAACACAGTCCTCCTGGCAGGACGGACCGGGCGAGGAAGACCCTGTAACATCGTGGAGCACTTACTTTTTATCTTCTGAGAACATGAACTGGAATAACTCCGAGTCCAGCATCTATCTTGATTACGCGGAAAATTGTCCTGAGCATATAATAGACGCTTCAGCGGGTGCTCCGTATTCGGTTGTTTCTATAAACATGGACTCGGATACCGACACCGATCTTCTTGTGGCCGCATGGTCGAATGATATCGTTGCGTGGTACAGGAACGAAGGCAACGGAGAGTCCTGGACCCTTATTGAAATAGCCGCCCGGTTCGACGGAGCCAACTGCGCCAGAGCCTGCGATGTGAACAATGACGGATTTATGGATGTGATAGCATCAGCCTACTACGCTGATTCACTGTACTGGTTCGAGTCCGACTCCTCGGAGTATCTCTGGATACCCCATCCAATTGCCAGGATAGAGAGCCCGGGTGAGATCGAACCCGTGATGGTTGGCAATAGTGTTCATCTCCTTGTATGCGAATCCTCAACGGGTATCCTGCACAATTTCATCTCATCAACAGAGGGCGACAGTGTAACATGGGAACATCTCCAGATACCGGGGGAGTATCCGGGCATATCCTCAATTGCACTTGATGATATCGATGCCGATGGGGATCTTGATATTGTTCTGGCGGAATATAACAACGCCAGAATAGTATATCTGGAATGTCTCAGCTGGTTCGATGCTTTTGAGGAACATGTGATCGATTCACTGATCAACCATCCGGCATGCATTATGATCGGCAACATAGATGGTGACGTTTATGAATCACCTGACATCGCTGCAAGCAGTTATGATGATGATGCCGTATACTGGTACGAGAATTCGGAACTTGGTCTCTGCTGGAACAAACACACGGTAACCGATGATCTGTGGGGCGCATCAGGTGTATGCATCTGTGATATTTCTTCGGATGAAGACGATTGGCTGAATATCGTAGCCGCAGGCCAAAATGACAGCGAAGTACGCTGGTACGAATATTCAGGCGCAAATGAGTGGAGCGAATACCTTATTGGTGAACTCGACGGAGCTTCCGCGCTGTGTGCCGCCGAAATAGACGATGTATCCGGTCTTGAGATAGTCGGAGCCGCCGGAGTAGGAGAAGCAATTAAATACTGGAGCCCGGGATTCCTTTCGGGTGAAGGTGAGCTTATCTCCACCATTCTCGATGCACAGGTGGAACAGCAGTGGAGTAACATTTAATGGGTTGCGGACTGTCCCGTTGATTCCACATTGACTGTACTGGTTAGAAGTTCCGATGACTGGGAGAATATGGGAAGCTGGTCAGAAGAGCTTTACGAACCGCAAGAGCTTTACGGCATACTTGCTGATACCACAAGGTATTTTCAGTACAGGATTCTTATGAACAGCCCCGATTCGGTTCAAACCCCTGTTCTGCACGAAATCACAGTATCCTGGAATGATGTGGCAATTGGCGAAACATCTCCGGAAGAAGTTACCGTGCAGTCTCTAAGCATTATATCACCTAATCCATCGCATAATTCAATAGAATTCTCAGTGAACACTTTTCAGGAAACATCAATAAGACTGCTTGACATAGCAGGCAGAGTCGTAGAGGAATTCACTACGCCTGATTCAGGGACATATTTATACAATACGAAAAACCTTGTTCCAGGCATCTACTTCCTGCAGACGGACATGAAAGACATTCAGACACACAGAATTGTAATAATAGACTGAGGAGATTGATATGCATTTTTTACTGATGGCACTTATAGGAATAACAACAACGCAGCCACCACTTGTTGATCAGGCGGGAGACGGCAGCTGGACAGCTCCAGGTTACCGAATTGTTGAAGAAGTTACGATTAACCCGATTGATTACGGAGAACCCATTGGATGGTATGGAGATCAGGCTCAAATAGCCTGTCAGATGTTCTTTGTACCGACAGATGAAGGCGAGAAGTGGCGGATTGTCATTCTTTTCAGCAATAAGGTCGTTGTACTTCAAGAGGATGAAGAAATAAGAGAAATACCATTGTACTGCACACCTTACGGGGCGATATTTTCCAGAGGTGGAAGATATGTACTGGTTCTGGGTAATGCGGAAAACCGGTGGTACGACGAACTGATCAATCTCGATACAGGAGATGTGCAGCCGTATTTATTCAGGGATGAATCAGGATGGAGCGGTTACATCTATGTATGCGATGATGGTTCTACGGTTCGTTCTTCTTATGGGGATATGTATAGAAGTAACCCTGGAGAGATTGAGTTGATTGATTCTGACCTGAATATATCCCGAAGCTGGATTGATACAACAAGCGGAACCTGGCAGGATACTCGGAATCCTGCTCACCTGCACAACAGTGCCGGGCTTGTTGTTGCTGCAGATGGTTCACTTAAGGTCATGACGTTTTTAAACAGGAGCACACATGAATCGAGAATCACGGCTTTCAATGGAGAGGGGGATATTCTCTGGGAAACCAGTGATTATCGAGGTGCAGCATTTGTTACATCTGACGGGTTATATGTTGTTTTTTACGACGGCAGTACTTTCTATACTGTCGATGGATTCACTTGCGAGTTACTTAATCGATATGAACTCGAAGATCGCCTCAATGCTTCCACATGTAGCCGGACAGGTCATAGCTGGGCATTTCAATTGTATGGCCAAAGAGGACATTATGAAGAAGGACAACGCTACGATGGGAGAAGAGGTCTTGCGTGGGTAACGGATCCGACCGATTCTGATGGTTTGAATATCCTAACATACATTTCAGATGACTGGGATCATATCAATCCTTATAGGGTTTCTTCATCGGGAAATACTATTGGTACTGCAACTGCACGTCCAAGTTCAGGTAATAATTATGATATATTGAAATTTGTTTATGTAAATAATGATGGAAATATTCTATATGTATCTCCCATAGTTAATCTGAATATTGGAGAATCCATTTATCAGATTGCATCGAAGAATTTCAATCATGAGCATGAACTTGGCAGTATACCATCCGCGCTTCAATCAGATGGTAATAGATTTGGATTCTATGATGGTAAAACGTTAAAATATTTCAGGATTGAAGGGAGTAATATATAATGAAACACTTCCTTCGAAGCGGTCTGCTTTGTTTATTCTCCTTTTCAATGATTGCTTCATCTCAGGGAACTGAGGTTCCCTGGAAATTATCATGGCCTTTCTTTGAAAACACCTCTGGTCATAGTGGAGTTCTTAATGGCTACGGTGACTGGTGTGTAATAGAAGAAGGCCCTCATCCGGGATTGGACTTTGCTGCCGTGGATACAATCGTTAAAGTACTTGTTCCAACAGGTTCTGATATGGTCTCGCTTGGAGCAAGGGATTTTGGTACTGCAAGTGGAGGCTGTGCCATGGCTATTGCACCTTCAATAATAGGTGCCCCACCTTACTGGGGGTGGGGATTATTACATCTGAATATAAGAAATCCTGGAGAGGAACCATTTGTGCATGGATCATCTCTTACGGGATGGCAGCCAATAGCTCCATGTTTTCAATACGAATGGTCACCGGGTAATCCTGCGCCACTCCATCTTCACCTGGCATGGATTGACTGTGTGGAAGAACCTTATCCTCCATTCAATATTGTACCTCAAGATCCACCATTTGAAGGTTACTACAATCCTTTTGAATATTTCGAGGACGATCTTTCAACATATGATGAAATTCAGTTCAAGAAAGTACATTTTGAAGGATTTAACAATACTGGTGCCTGGTTCATGCCTGATGGAACAGAAACACCCGCTCAGATTTCTGTACTAACAAATTATCAGGTCTTTCAGGATTTCGTAAGCGGGGTTATAGATATTGCGGTATCACCATTCTCAGCTTTTCAGGGATTATCGGACAGAGATTCAGCTGGAGTGTATTCAATTTCATACGAAATCCTAAGACAGGATCCACAGTCACCTGTTGATTATTTTCCTGCAGCACCTGGATTTTACGGTGAAAGATTCCTTATGCAAATGCGTGATGAAGAACTTCCATACGGAGATTCGGATGAATTCAGAGCGATATTTCTTGATGGACATCTGACTGACGGTACAGATCCATCCCCTCCAGCGTCTTGCCTTGGTGAAAACGCCTACATCGTTACCAACAGTGGTGCTTTGGATCCAGCAAGTTGGATTACCGGCTGGAACAATGTCTGGACAGGTCCAAGCCAGAGCAGTTGGACAACCGGCATCTGTCAGGGAGCCTGGGACACTTTTCTTGCAGAACCGGAAATCACAGGAAAACCTTCAAGCAACAGGGAAGCTTTCTTCCCTGATGGAAGGTACGCTGTAAACGTTACAGCTGTAAGTCATGGATCCCAAGATACCGTCAGTATGCTGCTCCCCGTTGATGATCTTGGGAGTTCGAGCCCTGATACTGCAGGAATCATCGTTGACAATTTCCTTCCAGGAGGCGGAGCAATGATAATCTACACTTCCGAATACGTTGGAGATTCAGATAGTGTTGATGTTAAATACATAGGAACCTGGGAAGATGATGGAAAGGATGATTCGGGTAATTCAGCTTCATTGGAGTACCTTGAAGAACTGAGGGAGGATCTCCGGTTTTTCAAGGAACTTGAGCAAACTGAAGAAGTAAATGAAATCCTTCTTCCACCAAGCCTTCAGATGTATGAAGAACGCTTCAATTCAGTTTCCGCAAGGTATCATGAGGAATCCTTTGTGAATTCAGGATTGGATATGAGCAATGCTGTTCCCATTGATGGTATCAGGTATTCTAACAGTGAATTCAGTAATACTGATTATGGTTTCGGTCTCTCGGAGGATGCAGGGCAGGATCCAGTAGAGTTTCTTCTGGAAGAAATTGCCCGTGTTGAGGGCGAAATGGATTACCGCGGTGGAAACAGAAACTTTCATAGATCAGTATACGGATATATCCCAGAAGAAAGGGACGGGGAAACTCTCAATATGCTTGTGATTTACTCCGAACCTACGATGATTGAAAACTCATCCGGAGCTGAACTCACAGATATAATATGGATGAACGGGTTTATTGCCGATATGGAATACTGGGATTCCAGGGAACATGGAACATTTGTAAGGGATACACCTTCCGGAAACGCGGAACAGGTAGACATTCTTCAGAATGTTCTTGAAGAGAATTTTCCGGAGGAGCCTGATGCCAGCTATGCAGTACACTATACTTTTGTGGGTGATCTCCCTTCGGAGTACTCGGGCAAAATACAGATACATATAGGTAAGATGTATCCTGCGGATAACGAGGGTCCCAGGGATCTTGCAGGACACATGATGGATGCACATCCAATTACAATACCGGCAACCAGAAGAGGTTACGAAAGTTGGAACTGGGACAGGTCGGAGAATAATCGTTCATTCTATCCGCAGGGATACGAACCAGGTTCTGATTTGAGCTATCACTGGGGACGACCCTGGTGGGGCAGGTATGGTAATACCGCAATGGGGCATGTTGGCAGCGATATAATTGCGGAAGTCAACCTTAATGCGATAGGTCTTGGGGAAGCCAGTTTCTTTGGCAGCTGTTTCTACCGGTGCGGTTTCTGGATGTATCATGACGAACCTGGATTTCGCCATATTCATATTCCAATAGTCAAACCCGATGGGTCAGTTCTTTCTCATACATTCTTTACTACATTTCCTGTTTTCGACTACGGGGGTGCAGGTTTTGAAGAACCTTTCTGGGCAGGAGGACCTAGTTCAATAATAGATGATGTTGTTTCCAGTGACTCAAGATATTTCTGGATGACAGGTTCCGAATGCAATGTTAATAGTCATCACAGTGAAGCATTGGCTTACTGCGTTGATTCGGAAACTAGTGGTAAATGGTATCGCCTGTGCGTGGGATGGTGTACCGGTACAGATCAGACTGATATGCAGTTCGATTGCTGTACAGCTTATATTGATAAGATCTACAGTTCCGGTGAAGCTCTGGTTTGTTATTTCGAATGTCTCGGTCCGGATCAGTACATAGAGGAATATAGAATATTGCATCCGCCGGATGATGGAACAATGAATATCATCGAAGAACCTTCTTCACCCCGGCAGAGTACTGTTGATACAGTGATCGATGATGAATCACTCATGGTTCTTTCTAATCCCATTCGTGAAACCCTTGATGTTATTGTTTTCGGTGAATCAGGAGAGAGATGGAAGTTTGATCTTTACGATATTTCAGGACGGCGTGCTGTGTCAGAATCAGGAGTTTTCCGTGATGATTCTTCCGTTCTGAACATTAACGTTGAAAATCTTCCATCGGGAGTCTACATGCTTAAAACTGAAGTTGGAGGAAACGAAGAAGTCAGAAGCATCAGTATTGTGCATTAGAACAGAAGAGGAAGTATGTATGATAGCACTCACCGGAACCATCGATCCCGGATAATCAAGAACAGATTTCAGGACCTTGTTTTTTAGTTTCATCTCCCTACTGTCAGAGCAACTGTCTCTATAAAAATCGGTCTTGTATCCTTTGTACTGAGTTC
>JAIOQY010000042.1 GCA_021108435.1 Candidatus Aegiribacteria sp. | reverse complement strand
GAAAGGGTTATGAGACGCTTGAGCGGCATGAGGTTAAAGTCTCACGTACCGTTCTGAGAAGAGGGAGAGCGAGTAATCGCTCTTCCTTATTCGGCGTTCTTTGCGGTGTATAATATAATCTAGATTATATTTAAACTGCCATGGCTGCGACGTAGTCTATCAATCCCTCCTTGCCCTGTATACACCAGCCAGTAGTATCCCCACCATCGCACCCATCACCCCGAATCCGGGCGACCCCTGGGTCTGCGACTGGTTCGTGGACGAGGGGTCGGTGCTGGTGCGGATGGGGGCGGGGCCTGAGTAGTGTTCATCGAGGATGATGGGATATCGACGTTGGGATCGAACTTGTAACTGGCATCGATGCGGCGTAGTCTATCAACCCCTCCCTGCCCTGTATACGACAGCCAGCAGTATCCCCAGCAGCGCACCCACCACCTCGAATCCGGGCGACCCCTGGGACTGCGACTGGTTCGTAGACGAGGGGTCGGTGCTGGTGCGGGTGGGGCCTGAGTAGTGTTCATCAGGAATCAGGATGCTGGCTGCTGTGAAATATGGATTTTCAGATTCTTTTTCATCTCGATCATAGAACGTAAATGCAATATTTAACGGAATAGTCCATCCTGCGGCTTCATCTGTTGGCCGCACAATCCACTCGAAAGTGACTGTTTCACCTGCATTATGATCAAATTCCCTGGCAACCTCAGTAAATTCACTTGGACCTTTAATCACTTCAAATGGTTGATCAACATTTTTAAAACCCCAACCTGAAGCAGTAATACCAGTTGAAACATCAACATTTTTTTTCAGGTATACTACTGCTTTAATTGTGGCTGGCTCGCCCACTTTTAATTCAGCATCATAGACAGTGGTCACTTTTTCATTATAATATACTTCATATTCAACCAAATCAGTTTCAACCGCACTAACATTACAAGTTAAATAAATCATCACATATAACAACACTAGTTTTTTAACGAATTTCATATTTTCCATCCTTCATTTATTGCTCCTATCGAGTTTTCAACATCTCTTCCTTCACGTCTATCACCGACTCCTTTTGGACCTGGAGGAACAAAAATAAAAGTCCCGGTAGTAAACTCAAATTCGATTGG
>JAIOQY010000041.1 GCA_021108435.1 Candidatus Aegiribacteria sp. | reverse complement strand
TAATTGTTTTTTCCGGTTCACTGGATAAACTTATTGCAGCTTTCATTATAGCAACCGGAGCGGCTGCGATGGGATCAGAGGTTACATTGTTTTTCACATTCTGGGGAACTGCTGCACTGAGGAAGAAATTCAGAGTAAAGAAAGATTTTATGTCCAGGATGTTTGGATTTATGCTTCCGACGGGATTTGATCAGTTAAAACTTTCAAAACTGAATATGGCCGGCGCGGGAACTTCTATGATGAAGCACCTGATGAAGAAAAAGAATATCGTCACACTCGCTGAATTGCTTGAGCTCTCTCAGGAAATGAACATCAAGATCTTTATCTGTGAAATGTCAATGGATTTAATGGGAATGAAACACGAAGAGATGGTTGATTACAAGAATCTTGAATACTGCGGAGTGGCTAAATTTCTGGCAGAGGCTCATGAGAGCAGGAACAGTCTTTTCATATGATCGAATAACCGGTATTCAGACAATAATTCATGATCGACGGATGTACCAGCCAATCTATCAAGTTCCAGCGATATATATACAACAAATGGCAAAAAGTAGTAGATGCTGCAAATATCTCCTATGAAATATTCGATAATTCCCGAATATCGTTGACTTGTTGTAAATTACTTGCTAGATTCCTGACATGAAACGCAAAGCTGAAAAAGCACTTGCAGTCTGGAAAAGCAAATCATCGCGGAAGCCTCTGTTATTGCGAGGTGTGCGCCAGTGCGGCAAGACATACTTGCTGAAGAATATATTCGGTGCTTCATTTCCGGTGTGCCACTACTTTGACCTGGAAAGAGACGCCGAAGTCGCGTCGATCTTTCAGAATGGAAACCTTGAACCGAAGCGTCTGCTGTCGGAACTGGAGTATGCGGCGAATGCATCAATTGACCCTCACACAAACCTGATAATCTTCGATGAGATTCAAGCTTGCCCCAGAGCTCTAACCTCTCTGAAATATTTCAATGATGATCTTCCAGGGTCTTTCATATGCGCTGCAGGAAGCCTGGTGGGTGTTACAATGTCCGATGAACCATTTCCGGTAGGCAAGGTGGATTTCCTGGATCTTTATCCAATGAGCTTTCCTGAGTTTCTAGAGGGAGTAGGAGAAGACAGAGCTCTGAAGGCTCTTCTACTTGGCAGTGTTGATCAGAAACTTCCCGATATCGTTCACAGTAAACTCTGGGAGCTGCTGGGGGAGTATCTAGTCACAGGAGGCATGCCTGAGGTCGTTGAAACCTTCCAGGACATGAGAGGAAAAAGCTTGCGGAATGCCTTTTATGAAGTACGGGGCATTCAGGATAATCTCATCAAGGGTTATCTCGCAGATATGGCCAAGCATTCCGGACGGGAAAACTCCATGCACATCGAACGTGTCTGGAGAAATTTACCTGCACAGCTCGGAAGAGAAATTGATAGTAATGCGCACAGATACAGATTCAAAGGAGTGATACCTGGACGGAAGGGATACAGAGAGCTTGCGGGACCTATAGGATGGTTGGAAAAGACTCGCCTGGTGCTCAGGTGTCTGATCACTAATCGAGCAGAGCCCCCACTCTCAGCCTGGACCAACCCTGGCAGATTCAAGCTCTACTCCCATGATGTCGGAATTCTTGGAGCTATGGCTGATATACCTCTCCTGAACAGGGGTGGTTTTCGGGAAGGATTCTACAAGGGATGGGTAGCGGAAAGCCTGGTTGCCCAGGAAATGATTGCTGTCGGTGGGCAAGCTCTTTACTCCTGGAAGGAAAATACTGCCGAAGTTGAGTTCCTGCAGCAGCAGGAAAATAGTATCTATCCGATTGAAGTTAAGGCAGGAAGGAGAGCCAATTCAAAATCAGCAGGAGTCTTTGCGTCCAGATACAATTCACCATGTATTGTAAAACTGGGTGCATGGAACTTCCGGACAAGGGGAAGAACCCACTTCATACCCCTGTATGCGGCCGGATTAGTCAGCTCCTTCTTGAAAGCTTAAATGCAATAGGATTGCCGTGACATTTCACAGGTACTTAAGTAATTAATGCAAGTGAAATCAACTGAGTCGAAGTATTGGAGAATAATGAAAATGATTGCGCTTCTATTGCTCACTGTTCCGCTCTTCCTGGCAGGCTGCCGAAATAACGACGATCAGATCACCCAGGTCAAAGTATGGAACGCAGACTTCCAGGTCATTCAGACCATCGACGATTCTACCACGCTGGGATCATTCAAAAGCATTTGGGAAGACAGAACAACAATCACCATGCCTGAGAGACCGGATTTCACTCACAAAGTTGACATTGCCACAACCGAAGGATCTACGAGGTGGCTGTACCATCCAGACGGCTATATAACGGTCTTAAGTACCAATTCCAGCACACCGATCTATCATATTGCTCAACCGGACAGGCTAAGAGAGATACTGATTCCCTAACAATGATACCTGATAAGGGAGCGAAGCAGGTTATCTATTAACGGGTCCTACAGCTAGT
>JAIOQY010000040.1 GCA_021108435.1 Candidatus Aegiribacteria sp. | reverse complement strand
CTCGGAGGAGCCTACTACAGTTTCTAGAACGTAAGTGATTATGTCAGGGGCACGCCATCCGCGTGCCCCTTTTGTTTCTGAAGACCCTTTCAATGTATATTTCCTGAAGTACAATCTGATTTCAAATAGTATCAAATGACAATTACTGAAAGAGGTACTTCATGGCAGTGAATTTCAAGGGCAAAAGTCTGCTTACGCTTCTCGACCTGACCAGTGACGATTTGCGGTATCTTCTTGATGTTTCTCATCTGCTCAAGGCTGAAAGAACCGGTTTTCAGGTTAATCAGCGCTTTCGGGGCAAGACCCTTGCCATGCTGTTCGAGAAACGATCCACCAGAACAAGATGCGCTTTTGAGACAGCTTTCGGTGAAGAGGGAGGGCATCCGGTTTTCCTGTCAAGCTCTGACATACAGCTCGGCGCAAAGGAGAGTATCGAAGACACGGCGCGGGTTCTGGGAAGAATGTTTGACGCGATAATGTTCAGGGGTTTCAGTCAGGACACAGTGAACACTTTAGAGGAGTACTCAGGAGTGCCTGTGTACAACGGGCTTACAGATATGTTTCATCCTACGCAGGTTCTTGCAGACCTGATGACAATGCAGGAGAATTTCGGAGAACTTTCCGGCCTTAATTTCGTATTTGCCGGAGATGGCCGCAACAATATGGCGAACAGCCTGATGATCGGCTGCGCGATGATGGGAGTGAACTGCACGATACTTGCTCCCGAAAGCCTTTATCCGGATACGGAGCTTGTTGATACAGTAATGCAGATCGCTTCCGATTCCTGCTCTGAACTGGAAATAACGTCTGACATTCAGAAGGCGGTAAAAGGAGCTGATGTTATCTATACGGATGTATGGGTCTCCATGGGTGAAGAAGATGAGGCTTCCGAAAGAATCAGCCTGCTTAAACCGTTCCAGGTGAACAAGGAGATGATGGAGATGACTGATAATCCGGATACCATCTTCATGCACTGTCTTCCAGCGGTTAAGGGTAATGAAGTTACAATGGATGTTATAGAAAGTTCAGCTTCAGTTGTATGGGATGAAGCCGAAAACAGAAAACACACCATCAAAGCTCTCATGGTAGCCAGTCTGCTGTAAGCGTATGGTTACTGATTGACAGCATGGAAGTTTCTGAATAATGTCCTATCGCATGAGATATTTTTGTGAGGATTTAGATATTACTGCGGAGGTTGGATGAATCTGCTTCTGTTTCTCCTGGTTCTGGTCGGTGAAGGAATCGAAATTCTTCCTGCCCACCCCATGATAGAAGACATCGATCCGGCGGAGTATATCATCGGCCCCGGTGATGTGTTCTGGTTTGGCGTTCTTGGAGGAATCCCTTCGGAATTAACTGCGCTGAGTGAAGGTGGATTGCTGTATATCACAGTAACTCCTGATGGATGCGCGGTAATACCGTCTGCGGGATCCTGGTATGTAGCAAATCATACTCTGCATGAAGCTGTTGCTCTAATTGAGGCTGGTTTCTCGGCAAGGTATCCAGGCTTGAGAGCAATGACGGGGCTCGCTGTTCTCAGAACATTCAGAGTGCCTGTGACAGGCCAGATCGGTTCTGCTGGAATAGTCCAGATAACCGGAGCGGACAGATTGACCGATCTGCTTGCAAAGGCAGGCGGAGTAACTCCTGCCGGTGCCTGGACTAACATTCTGATAATTCATTCAGATGGTGATACAGCAGCAGTTGATATAACGAAGTTCATTCTGGATGGATATCTTACCTCAAATCCTGTTCTGTCACTGGGTGACCATGTTCATGTTCCTGAAGCTGAGAAATTTGTCCGGATAGAAGGAGCCGTAAGGCTTTCCGGTTTTCTTTCAGCTGAATTCGGACATGCGGAAGTGGTATCCTGGACCGGCAGTGCAAGCGGCATACTTGAATTCATTCCCGGAGAAACAGTAAGTGATCTTGTCACTCGGGCGGGTGGAACAGAACCCTGGGCTATCAGAGACAGCTGCCATGTGATTAGAAGCAATCCCGATTACGAAGTAGAAATCAGGCTTCCTGCGCCACTTAATAACTCGGAACTTGACCCTTTCCTGATGCCCGATGACATAGTGGTCTGTCCTGGGATCCCTCCCATAGTCGCTGTTTCAGGATATGTTTTTTCCCCCGGTGTATACCCGTATACAGCAGGAATGGATGCTCTCTATTACATTTCCCAGGCGGGCGGGTTTCTGCGGGAGGGTTCAGAATCCGGGACACGGATAGTGCTTTCGGGAGGAGAGGAAAAACGGCTGAGTGAAATTGCAGCAATCCCGGCCGGAGCAATAATTATCATTCCAAGAAAGGCAATTATCTGGTGGCAGGATCCGCTTTTGATAGCAACCAGCATCGCGTCCGTGATCATTGCATGGAAGAGTGTTTTCTGATATGAAGCAGGCAAGGCGCCCGTCGTGGTATCTTTATCTTCTTCTGAAGAATCGCTGGTTCCTTATTAAAGCTCTTCTTGTAGTTATGATACCAACGGTTATCGTGACTTTTCTTCTCGAGAAGAAATACACGGTTACAACGGTTATCATGCCTCCCGAAACCCAGTCAAATCCCGGCCTTACAATTGCCGGACTCGGAGCCTCCGATTTTGCGGGGTTTTTCAGTGGTGGAATGGGCTTTTCATTACCCCTCATGACAACGATGTCAGATGTTTATGATGAGATTCTGAACAGCAGAACTCTTATTGAAAATGTGATTATGTCTACCGATTATATAGATTACGCTGAAGAGAGAGATCGGTATGAACAGGACGAGCAGCTGGCGCTGTACTGGGCAAGGAAAGCTTTCAGGAAGGATTACTCCGCAGGAGTGACCCCATCAGGATTTCTTCAATTCGAAGTTACAACCAATGATCCGTGGTATTCAGTTGAGGTGTCGGAAGCAGTTGTAGCTGCTCTGGACAGCATCAACTCGGATATCTTCAGGAGCAGAGCTGAGCAGACAAGAATCTTTATGGAGATCAGATCTTCGATGGCGGACAGTATTCTCGGAAGCACCGGTGGTTTGCTCCGTGAATTCGAAGAGGAGTACGGCATAATCTCACTGGATCAGGAAATGGAAGCCTACATTCAGAGTCTTGCTGAATTGAAGCAGCAGTACATTCTGCTGCGGACAGCGGCGGCCGCCATTCGAAGAGGCATCTCAGGAGGGGCAAGCGCAAGCGCCCTTCTGAAAGATCGTGAAGCGGATGAACTTCTTGGAATAATTGAAATGCTGGAAAC
>JAIOQY010000039.1 GCA_021108435.1 Candidatus Aegiribacteria sp. | reverse complement strand
GATATTAAATGCTGAGGACGATGAATTCGATTCTGCGGTTTTTAGCTTTATTGGCCGCAGAAGTGTTAGGAACAACAGGCATGGATTCACCATAACCCACAGTGCTGAGTCTGTCACCTGAAATACCTGTACTGACAAGATACTGGTAGACCGATTGAGCACGACGCTCACTGAGGGTCTTGTTGGATGATTCACTGCCATCGCTGTCTGTATGTCCTGCTATTCGTATTCTTGCATTTGGATTATCTCTTATAAGAATTGCTACACTATCCAGTATGCCATGGCTTTCAGGTTTGAGAGTAGAACTCCCGGAGGCGAAATAGATGTTGTCAAAGCTTAATACAGCGCCCTCCTGGAGCGCATCTCGAAGATTGAATGAAACACTTACTGTTTCATTGGCAATGAAGGTTACAGAACGGTTATCTGAAATGAAGCCGTCTGCCTGTGCAGTTATGGGCCAGGTGCCCGCTTCGACATCAGCTGTGAAGACTCCCGCATCATTCGTTGTTACAGTGACAGGTGTGGTGCTTCCAATTGTTACGGAGGCGCCGGTGATGGGCCTGCCCTGTCCGTCCCTTATTGAGCCCGTTAGCGAAGCAAAATTCGTAAGCAGAACGAAGTTAAGGGTGGCAGACTGATTGCGGCCAAGAAAGATCGTAGCACTTGCATTACTGTATCCGGGAGCGACAACAGTTACCGGAACTTCTCCGGATGGGATATGATGAGTATAGAAACCGGTGACAGCATCACTTGTGACATTGGCAATGGGTACACCAGGGAAGGTGATCGTTGCAAAGACAGCTTCACCTGTAAGAGAATCCGTTACTGTTCCACTCAAGGTTGCTGTATTGGTCTGTCCTTCATCGGTTATCATATCAGAAGAGTATCCCAGTGCGAGGCTTATACCCCAATCGAAAACTCCACCTATCGGCAGAGGAGCTCTCTCAGCACGCTGATCTTCTGTAACTACGCTGTCCATCTGGTATAGGCTGTGACCGAGATCGTAATAGGTTGGGTCATATTTGCTTGTACTCAGGTCGAAAGAGATATCCAGGAATGTCCCTGAATTGTTCTTGAATCTTATTCCAGGTGTGAAGTAGGATACTGAAGCGTTGTCCCGGTCGAGAAGCTTCTGGTTTGTGTATTCCAGGAAGACATCAAGGTAGGGAGTTGCAACCTCAAGTCCGAAACCTAAGTTAAGAACACCGTCTGCAACTTCAATATCTACAACGGTGGAATCGTAATAAGACCATCCTTCAGCTTCTGGCATAACTCTGAAGTCAGTGAAGCAGTAATTCTGTGTGTACTTGGCATAACCAACATTGATATGTGCTTTAACTGGTGCCATTGGAATCCAGCGTGTGAAATCACCGGTAATAAGCAGGTCCATTGCAAGATTGTTATTGCCTGTTGTAGTGAAAGGTTTGCGAAGTGTGCTAATCAGTTGTCCGGCGTGCCAGATCCCATCAGGTCCATCAAGATTACGAAGGAAGACCGTATCTGCAGAAGATAATCCAAGACGGAAATCTCCGCCAAACCAGACGACATCCTCTAAATTCGGGATAGGATTGTATCCGCCATGGAGAAACAGATTTATTCCCTCGAACCCGTAAATCCCCTCCCAGTGGCCTGTTGAACGCTCTTCGTATTCACCTCTTTCATAAAAGGTACTGGAATAAGCTGCATTCACCCCTAGATCAATATAGTCCCAGACTCCGTAGGTAAGGCTTAATCTACCCTGTCCGGTGTGCTCAATATTTACCACCTCAGGGAATAATAGTGTCTCCGGCAGGAAATGACTGTGGTAAATGAAATTCTTGTACTCATTTACCGCAGTCCAGTAAGACAGACCCAGCCTGAATGACATTTCATTAAAGCCCATGGGTATGGCGCTGTACACGCGGTGAAGACCTGGGAGTCCATGGATTGACGGGGTTGCGAATGAAAGGGTAACTAATAGCAGTAGGATAAAAGGTGTTATTCTTTTCAATTTATTCCTCCATATTTTTCCGACAAGGATACTCTATTTCTAACTAGATGAAGAATGTGCATATTACCCAATATAGTCAAGCAACTCTGTTTTCACACTTGACATCGATGTTCCATCTGATTTCACTTCATGTAACTTGATGATCTCGCTGAAGAAATGAGAGAGGATTGACAAGAATACTCCGAAGATAGAGTGTTCATCTGTATGAGATGAGGAAATTCTTTGTTGGAGGTATAGAATGAAAATATTAGTAGTATCTCTTATCATGTTGACTATTATTGCTTTATACTCAAGCTGTGGTGATTCTGCCACAGAAATATCTGGCACGCTTCCTATTGTAACCGGAATCACTGTTGATACTGTTGCAAGTATCGGTGATACTATTGTGGTAACCTGGACCGCTTTGACAGATACCCAGATCGAAGGGTATTTCCTTTGGACAAGAACAGAATTTGAAGAGCCCTGGGCTCTGGTTGAGACTGTTGACCAGAATACTGGAACCCACATCGCTGATAGGTCGGCATACTACACTGTCATGGCTTACTATGGGAGTAATACATCATCCGATACAGGTGTGCCAGACAATACAAGAGCAGAATTACTGTCAGAGATAAGGCAATATTTAGCGATGAGACCTGTTGGTTTTCGTGTTGACCTTGATGGAGATTCTCTTGTTCCCGGGGATCCTTATTCTCCAGATTTCAGGCAGCAATTCACAGTAGCCTTTGATCAACTTAACGGAGACAAATACATCTACCCTGGAACTGCCAATCCTGTAATATGGCCCGGCGGAGCAGAAACGATGGTGTCATCAAGCGGTGGCTTTGTTGCTCCAACTCCTGATGACAGTACTCAATGGCAGGACAGCATCTCCTATGGCGGGAATTTCTTCCTTGCACTTGAAAACGAATACTACTGCATGCTTACAGGCATAGCTATCCACCCCGATACATTAGCGATGGTTGATACACTTGTAATCGATGGGCAGCTTCAGGCCATCAGAAGTGTCAGAGTGTTTAACTGCAACTGGTAATTCCGTAGAGTGTAGCAATGCACAAGACATTTTATAATAATACAGGGTAATCCCTTTATTGTTTGGAGATGCCATGATAGCATTGTTATTCATTCTTCTTCCATGTATTCAGGGAACAATGGAAGCAGAAGTAAACGTTCCCAACTTCCCGTACATTCCCATCAATGTGGTTCAAACGTGGCAGGTAGCTTACGCATCGGATATACAGGATGTAAGCTTCGATTGGAACTCAAACCTGCTTATCATACGGAGCAATGGGGATGGTAAACTGTATCTGGCTGATCCCTATACTTGTGAATACGCCGGAGAGATTGATCTTCCATCCGGCGCTGAAGGCTTCGGTGTGGGCTATGATAATGGTGGATACTCAGGACGATATTATATAAACAGCAGCACCTCATCCCAGATATACCACTCCGATGGATCCGACACCTGGAGCGAGTTTTCCAACCCCGCAGGCACTGACGGCGCTGGTATTGATTTTAATGCTATAATGATGGACGGCATACTATTCCAGGCTTCCGCTGTGAGCCCGTATCAGTTTTATAGTATTAATCCCGGTAGTGGCAGTTACGACATCTATGAACTGTCCGGAGTAAACGGGGAGATCAGCGGTTTCATGGTTCATGAAGTATTTACCTTATCCGCACCCTATGCATTAATCCTCACAACAAGATACGGTCACGAGTTCTTTTTCTACTGGCTCTACGGTGAGTATGTGCAGTACGGTCAGGAGCCCTGTCCGATGCCCGTTTCCGAATCACTGGGTCTCTCCTGGAGCAACTCAGGAGCGGTTTACTGGAGCTACAAAGGGGTGGATCAGGAATACTATATAAGTATGCTGCAGATACCTGTCTTCGGTGGGATTGAAGATGAGCAGTCAGATGCCGGGGTTTTGTCATTGAGTGTAATCAGCAATCCATCCATTGGCTCTGCATCTCTCTCTGTGAATCTAACAGCAGCGGGTCCGGTAACACTCGAGATCTTCGACCTTACGGGAAGACTGCAGGAAGTGCTGAATAATGGGCAGCTTGCCTCCGGTGAGAATATATTCGCCTTCAGTGGTCCTCCAGGACTCTATATCGCGGTTCTCAGGAATGCCGGAAACGAAGCAAGATCAAGGTTTGTTCTGCTAAGGTAGCGCACACCCGTTTCCACAGGATATGCAAAAGCACATATCGTTAGTCCTGTAGATGAGTACACTGAGGCAGTATGTCATATACAGCACTGACCTGATTTGCTCCCCTTCGGGGGATATGGGACTTCATCTGTGCCATTCACTGCATTCAGAACGGGAAGCCTATATCATTGACGGATTGGAATTGCTAATTGTATTGTAGTATCAGGTATTAATCCGAATGATCTGGAGGCGTTGTTCTGAGTAGTACTGAAAGCATGCGTATCAGCAGATGAGTAAACCTTTACAGGAAGGACTGATGTGAAAACACTGGGTGTAATTTTGCTGCTACCTGTTATCTGTTTTGGAGCTTCGATAGACAGGACACTTGAGGCGCCGGATGGTGACATCAGCGGGCTGGCCTGGGGTGAGGGCAGGCTCTGGTGTCTTGATGAGAGTTCCTCCTGGGTCTACGGGCTGGATCCTGTAACGGGTGCTGTTGAAGTCAGCTTTGATTTCGTCGGTTACTCGACCTACGCTCCTGCAGGTCTTACCTACTACGGTGGGAGGCTGTTCGGCAGTTTCATAAGCGGAGGCTCGAGTTCCCGGGTGTACTGGTACACTACTTCCGGCACCTATTGTGACTATGACGTCTTCTGTTGAGGCTCGTATATCCCGTCGGTGACGGGACTTGGCTGGGACGGAACTAAACTCTACACAAGCACAACCTACGGCAGTTATGAAGGCTGCTATACATTCAATTTCACCACTTACTTTTCAGGCAAATCAACATACATTCCCGGTTTCTGGGGCTCAGAAAGCGGCTACGATATCGCTTACCATGATAGCAATATCTGGATGGCGGTGGACAACGCAACAAGCCCTGTCAGATGTTACGAGCAGACCTCCGGCGGTGTACTTTCGATGATTCCCGCGGACATAGGAATCGGTTCGGATATACACGGAGTCACTTACGAAACCGGCACGGATGCTCCATTCCTCTGGGTGAGCAACCAGACCACAGACGAGATTTACAGGATAGACATTTACACAGGAATCGCTGAAGACGATGTGATTATCCTGCCGGAACTGCAGCTATCCTTAAGCTCCAACCCCTTCTACTCGTCTGTCGTGATAACAGGAAGAGGCTTTTCCGGTAACTCCGTTCTGGATATCCACGATGCGGTCGGCAGAAGGATTGAGAGTTCGAGCTTCAGCGGTACATACACATGGTTTACAGCAGGACTGCCCACCGGTACATACATAGTGACTGTAAGTGATTGCGAAGGCAGCAGGGAGTCTATTAAGCTACTGAA
>JAIOQY010000038.1 GCA_021108435.1 Candidatus Aegiribacteria sp. | reverse complement strand
GATCTCATGCTCGATACGATGGATATCGAGAGGGAGCGTGGTATTACGATCAAGAGTACCGCTGTAACGATGGCCTATTCTTCTGAGGCTGGAGTGGAGTATGAACTCAACCTGATTGATACCCCCGGACATGTTGATTTTACATATGAGGTTTCCAGAGCCCTGGCATCCTGTGAGGGCGCGCTGCTGGTTATCGATGCTGCTCAGGGAGTCGAGGCTCAGACTGTTGCCAATCTTTACAAGGCTATGGATCAGAACCTCACGATAATCCCGGTTATAAATAAGATAGATCTGCTTTCCGCAAATGTTCTTGAAGTAATGGGGGAAATTGAAGGAGAGCTTGGCCTTGATGTTGACGACATCATCTGTATTTCCGCGAAAACAGGTGAGGGAATTGAAGAACTTCTCGAAGCAATTGTTGAAAAGATTCCAGAACCTAAAGGCAATTCAGATACTCTGCTTAGGGCAAGAGTTTTTGACAGTGTTTATGACCCGTACAGAGGTGTGATAGTCTACGTAAGAGTAGAGGATGGTGTAATCAGCAAGAGTGATGAGGTTCTGCTGATGGCTACCGGGAAGAATCATATCGTAGAAGAAGTTGGTCATTTTGGAATCAGGAGAGAACCCTGCCCCAGCCTGACCGCAGGAGAAGTGGGTTATCTGATCGCAGGCATAAAGACAGTAGAAAATGTCCGCTCGGGTGATACTGTAACCTTGAACCAGAATCCTGCGGATGAACCGCTCCATGGATTTGAAGAGGTTAAGCCTGTTGTTTTCTCATCCATTTTTCCGGTTTCATCCGAGGATTACGAAGATCTGTCCTCCGCGTTGGAGCGTCTAAAACTGAACGATGCTTCTCTCATATATGAAAAAGTTTCTTCTCCCGGACTTGGTTTTGGTTTCAGATGTGGTTTTCTGGGACTTCTTCATCTGGAAGTGGTGCAGGAAAGACTTGAGAGGGAATTCGGGCTTTCTCTGGTTTTGACAGCACCTACCGTACTCTACCGAATCACTCTTAGTAACGGGGAAACAGTAAATGTGGACAATCCCAACCTCTATCCTGATCCCGCAACAATAGATTTCGCAGAGGAACCGATCATTGGAGCATCCATTATCATGCCTGACCGATACATTGGTCCTGTAACCCAGCTAATTCTGGACAGGCGTGGGGAGAACTACTCGAATACCTACGTTGGCAAGAATCGGGTGGAGATCAAAGCAGACCTCCCACTGGGGGAAGTTGTGTACGACTTTTACGATAAACTCAAGTCCGTGACCCAGGGGTACGGATCCTTCGATTACGAACCGGCTGGGTACAGGCGCAGTGACCTTGTAAAGGTTGACATACTTGTTAACCATGAAAAGGTCGATGCTCTATCAATGCTTGTACACCGTAACAGGGCTCGCCCATGGGCGGTCAACGCATGCAAGAATCTGAGGGAAGAGATACCGCGACAGCAGTTCAAGATACCCATACAGGGCGCAATAGGTGGACAGATTATTTCAAGGGAGACTATAACAGCTTTGAGAAAAGACGTTACTGCCAAATGCTACGGCGGGGATATTACACGTAAACGCAAACTTCTTGAAAAGCAGAAAGCCGGCAAAAAACGGATGAAAATGGTCGGCAGTGTCGCGATTCCACAGAAAGCTTTCCTCGCTGTTCTCCGCCGGGAGGACTAGATCTGTTCGGGTTTCGAAGTGAAGGGCACTGGAGAAAAGATGAACGACCCTGAGAGCAAGCAAGGATTCGTTACCGTCCGGGTCTATGCCGAGCTGAATAACTTTCTTCCGAAAAAATGGCGACAGAAAGAATTCATCTACCCGCTGAACGGTGGGTTTTCTTTGAAACACCTCATTGAATCAGCAGGAATCCCGCATACCGAGATTGAGATAATCCTTCTTAACGGCAAATCAGTTGATTTCAATTGCACAGTTAGCCCTGGTGACAGAATCAGTGTTTATCCCGTATTCGAGAGTCTTGATATCACACCGCTTGTGAAACTCCGACCGGAACCTCTCCGGAAAACACGATTCGTTCTCGATGTGCATCTTGGAAAACTTGCTCTGATCCTCCGGCTCCTTGGATTCGATGCCTGGTTTCCCGGAAACATTCCCGATGAAGATCTCGCAGATATTTCTGCCAAGGAAAACAGAATCCTCCTTACCAGGGACACGATGCTTTTGAAAAGAAGTATCGTAACGCATGGATGTTATCTTCACAGCCAGGATCCTGAGGAACAGGCTCGTGAGATCCTTGAAAGACTGGATCTGAGGGAGAACATCAAACCATTCACAAGGTGTCCTGATTGTGGGGCATTTCTTGAAACTGTTGATAAAAAGGAAATCATAAATCGGCTGGAACCGCTGACAAAGAAATACTACAATGAGTTCAAAAAGTGCTGTGAATGCGATAAGATATACTGGAAGGGTAGTCATTTCGAACCATTGAAAAAACTTCTTAAACGGCTCGGAGTTGATCATACAGAGGATGAGAATTAATATGAATTCCACTGGTCTCTACATCCATGTTCCATTCTGCGTAAGGAAGTGTTCTTACTGTTCATTTTACTCCATCGAGCGTGATGAGGTTCTCATGACCAGGTTCCGTTCCGCGCTCTATGCCGAAATGGAGCGGAAAACCCGGGGAGTCAATATTGGAACGGTATATGCCGGTGGAGGTACACCGACTATTCTACCCCCCGAGTTCTGGAACCGTTTTCTCAGTACTCTCGATGAGATTGCCAACACATCAGATGTTCTTGAAATGACAATTGAAACAAATCCAGGAGCGGTATTACCTGGTGTTCTCGCAGAATACAGAAAAGCTGGTTTCAACAGACTGAGTATAGGGATACAGTCCTTCGATTCCAGCGAACTTAAAACACTGGGAAGAATTCACAGCCCGGATCAGGCAATTCTAACTTTCAATCAGGCTCGTGATGCAGGATTTCAGAATATTGGAATAGATCTCATGTACGGGGTTCCCAGGCAGACTCCGGATAACTGGCACAGTAACCTTAAGAAGGCTATTGAATTATCGCCCGAGCACATCTCCTGCTACGAACTGTCGATAGAGAATGATACGCCGATTGCTGGTTTAGTCAATAAAGGGGAATTATCGAAGCCGAAAGAGGAACATTGCAGGGAAATGTACTTCCTGGCGGATGAATACCTGAAAGAAGCCGGATACATACATTATGAAGTATCAAATTATGCGAGAGGTGATGAGAGCATATCCAGGCATAACAGTTCGTACTGGAACAGGATCCCGTACATCGGCCTTGGGCCATCAGCTCACAGCTTCGATGGAAAAAGAACCAGAAGCTGGAATGTATGCGAGATTGATGAATATCTCAACCTGATTGAGCATGATAGATCCCCTGTTGAGAAAACCGAAGAACTTGATTTACAGGAGATAGGCCTTGAGATGTTGATGCTCGGTCTTCGCTGGAAAGCTGGAATAGATATAGAGAAGATCAAAGTAGTAACTGGTTTACAGGTAAACGAACAATATCTCGACTGTATGATCAGATCGGGAAAGGTACAGGTTTCAGATTCACGAATTCTCCCGACAATAGAGGGCATGCTCTTTGCCGATGGTGACGCCGCGAATCTTATTCTTTAGAATTTTGACTATTATGTATCAAAATTACATAATTACGTTCTCCGGTGCCCCCGTAGCTCAGCAGGATAGAGCGGCGGTTTCCTAAACCGTAGGCCACAGGTTCGAATCCTGTCGGGGGCACCAAGAGTGCCACCCACCAATAAAACGACATGGGATTAAATAGTGCCGTCACTATTTAATTTTGGAAAGGTAACAGCAGATGAAGGCAATGATACTTAACAGAGTCTGTGATTTGAGCGGGAATCAGGAACCTCTTGATCTTGTCGATATTGCTGTTCCCGGAATCTCTGATGATGAAATCCTACTTTCAGTAACTGCCTGCGGAGTCTGTCATACCGAACTGGATGAGATAGAGGGAAGGACGCCTCCTCCACGGTTTCCTGTGGTTCCAGGGCATCAGGTAGTTGGCAGGATAATCGAGGTGGGAGATAATGTTACGAGTCATTCAACTGGTGACAGAGTGGGTGTCGGCTGGATCTACACATCGTGTGGGACATGTGAATACTGTCTGAATGGATTAGAAAACCTGTGCCCCGAGTTCATGGCAACCGGAAGAGATGCTGATGGCGGGTATGCTGAGTACATGAAAGTGCCTGCTGCTTCGGCATACTTAATTCCTCAGGTTTTCACTGATATTGAGGCTGCACCGCTGCTCTGCGCGGGTGCGATTGGCTACAGATCCCTTAACCTGGCAGAACTGAAGAATGGTCAGCGACTGGGATTGACAGGCTTCGGCGGATCAGGACACCTTGTTCTTAAGATGGTTCAACACAGGTTTCCGGATTCGGATGTTTATGTATTCGCAAGGAATTCATCTGAGCGAAATTTCGCACTCGAATTGGGTTCGGTCTGGGTCGGTGATACAACTGATCAATCTCCTGAGAAACTCCACAGCATCATTGATACTACTCCTGTATGGAAGCCGGTTGTGGAAGCGCTTGGAAATCTTGTTCCAGGAGGGAGGCTAGTAATCAATGCAATTCGCAAGGAGGAGATTGACAAAAAATATCTTCTGAAACTCGATTACATCGAGCATCTCTGGATGGAAAAAGAAATAAGGAGTGTTGCGAACGTCTGCAGGAGGGACATCAGTGAGTTTCTTCAGCTTGCTGCTGAAATGAGGATTAAACCGGAGGTTCAGGAATTCGAACTTGAGGATGCGAACAGAGCGCTTATCGATTTGAAAACACAGCGAATACGTGGGTCAAAAGTTCTTTCAATTCGTTAAACAAAGTGCCGGTCTATTTTTTCTACAGGTACATTCCCGGTTGAAACATCAGAATCACAGATGAACGCGGAGAACTGTTGACTTATCAATTTTCAATTGGTTATCATTTCTCCTGCTATGCTAAATGTAACACTTTTATATTGAAGCGAATTATGAAAAGGGTTCTATGAGAATATTGCTGATCTCTCCCTATCTGGATATTACGTCACTGAGTACACGGCAGCTTTCATCCTATCTCAAGGCCGGAGGACATTCCGTCAAGCAGGTCTTCCTCCCGGACCTGGAAAGCATGATTGAAAACGGTGTCGATTTTGTAGAATGCTACCCTAACGAGGTTATTGAACAAGTTGCAGAACTTGCTGATGGATTCAATCTTCTGGGCATGTCTCTCATGACCAACTACTTTATCAAGATAACACATCTCACCAGGGGAATAAAGGAAAGAATTGATATTCCCGTTGTATGGGGAGGAATACACCCTACGGTAGCTCCAGAAGAATGCCTTGATATCGCTGATTACGTCTGTGTTGGTGAAGGAGAAGCAGCTCTGCAGGAACTTGCGGACAGTCTTCAGAATGGAATCAGACCTGCCCATGTTAAAAATATCTGGTTCAGGGATGAACAGGGAGAATGCCGCAATCCGGTGAGGGAGCCCATATCCGATCTTGATGAAATTCCTTTTCCGGACTACGATATTGAAGATCAGTATGTTCTTGTGGGTAAAAAAGTACTACCCCTGAGTGAGGACATTCTGAAAGAAATGGTCCGAGGTCGTATACATTTTACTGAGCCGCATCACTTGATATACGAAACAATGTGGACTCGTGGTTGTCCTCATCATTGCACCTACTGTATCAATAATTATTACAGGGTACTGTACAGTGGATTCAAGGTTGTGCGAAGAAGAAGCGTGGATAATCTGATTGAAGAACTCAAATCAATTCGCGAAAGATTTCCCTGGTTCAATAGAATCAACTTCATGGATGATGATTTCGCAAGCGCCAGCAATGAGCAGCTCATGCACTTCCGTGATAGATATAAGAAGGAGATCAACTGTCCTTTCTATGCTCTTCTGAGCGTCCTTTCTTCCCGCGAAGAAAAAATGTCGTTGCTTTTCGACGCTGGTCTCAGAAGGACTCAGGTCGGCATTCAATCACTATCCCCATTCACAAACAGTATGTACAGGAGAGAATTTTTCAACAGAGAAAAACTGTTAAACCTTGCCAGTACAGTGAACAGGGTCTTTCCTCCGGAATTCTGTCCAACCTACGATGTTATACTCGAGAACCCATGGGAAAGCCTGGATGACAGACTCCTGACTCTCAGGGGTGTTCTCGAACTTCCAAGGCCATTTATCCTTCAGCTGTATACCCTTACGTTTTACCCGGGTACAGAGCTTTTCCACAGGGCTGTTAATGACGGAATTATATCGGGAATGGATGCATCCTATCTCAAGGAAAATCATGACAAAGATTTCAATTATCTGAATATCCTCTTTATCATGGTGAATAAGAGGATTCCGAACTGTATAATCAGGTTCCTGTCATGGAAACCGATCCCCGCCATTATGGAATCAATACCCACAAGATGGTTTCTGTCTCTTTTCAATCCTCTATACAGAATCCTGAAAAAGAAAGGTGTCTGCAGGGCTCAGAGGAAGAGATTCGGCTGGTTCATTTCAGAGTATTCAGATAGATAAGTACAGGGTTAA
>JAIOQY010000037.1 GCA_021108435.1 Candidatus Aegiribacteria sp. | reverse complement strand
GATCTTTCAGGCAGAACGGTTCAAACCTTAGTGAATGAAAGCCAAACAACCGGAAGCCGTTCAGTTAATTTTAATGGCGACGATCTTTCCAGCGGCGTTTACTTTTACCAGTTGAAAGCGGGCAATGAATTCGTTGAGACAAGGACAATGATATTGATGCGATAAATATTGGCTCCGTATAACAGTTCAAATCAACCTGAAAGCGAGGATCGGGAAAGTGGGTTTCGACTACTACTTGCCGGAATTCCTCATTCTCCCGAAGATCAGTATCGAAATCCCCGATCCTGCGGTGAGCCCTGTCAGAACACGAAGGATGTTGGTACTTTCATACGCTGTTACGCTCTGAACAGCACCGTCTATGATCAGAGGAATGAGAAACAGTACACCGGTCCAGAACGGTATCCGGATGATTCCGGGATACATGAAAGAAATCCCGACAGCAAGACCGAACCAGAAGGCGGTACACCTTGCGCAGAGGCCGCTCGTTCCCCATGGCATCTGTATGCATCTTTCAGGTAATCTGTGGCAGGTTGCGGACAGAATCGGATCGAAGATATCTCCGGTTTTTCCCAGAACAGGGAAAGCGACTGACAGCAGGAAGAATATTGCGGCGGGAACACCGAGCAGGAGAGCGAGGGTTGTTCTACCCTTCATGGTTGACCTGACTCATAAGTACACGGGGACACGCGGCAGCGCAACATGTTTTCTGGAGACACCCACCATAGAGTGGATGTCCCCATTTGGGTTTTTCGAGCGTGCATGTCCCCGATGAAATGTTTAAATGTTAGGCCCGGCCCCCAAATGTTACTACGGCTCATCAATCCATATGATCCTGGTCTGGTTGTCAGGAGTGATTTCACCAATCATAGATATGTATTCCGTAACCGCGTTCATCAGAGTCACGCCGACAGGTACTGACTCATGCTCCAGCATGATATCGTAACCGATATTTCCAATGGCAAGGTAACCGGTGGTAACGAACCTGTAAATCATATCCGGATCAAACGGTTCGCCGCCTATCAGCATTTCTTCTATCTTCTCTCCGTCAGGCATGGCCTGATTTCTGTATGCTGTCAGACCACCGATTTCCATATCGCGACGACGTCCCTGCATTCCAGTCTCGAGGATTTCCTTGAGTTCAGCTCCGGTCAGTTCGAAGACGAAAAGATCCTCCTCAAATGGAATCGCCTGATATACAACTCTGGGCGTAATCAGTCCTCTTGGTAATGCGGCTCTGATACCGCCTCGATTCATCAGAGCGACATCCGAGTCAGTACTCCAGAGCATTGCATCAGCTATGAGCCTGCCCATGGGATGCTCGGCATTTCCTCTTGGTATCTGCTCGTTAGCCTCACCGATAACTTCATCCATCCCGGCTTCAGCAGTTATTCTGAAATTCTCTATCATATCAGCGATTTCCTGATCAGGCCAGAATTCGTCATGTAGAAGGCTTATGTATTCCTCTCCTTCAGGAAGATCGTAGCCTGTGAGTGTACCTGATTCAGTATCGATAGCCAGCCTGATTCTTCCAATGCCTGTTCCATTAGCGTAACCCTGAACCACAATTGTATGGTTTACCGGGCTTACCCATGGTTCTGCAAAACCCAGATGAATATGTCCTGAGACGATAAGGTCTATTCCCGAAACCAGGCAGGTCAGTTCTACATGGTTCATGCAGAAATCCTTGGTGTATTCCTCTCCGGCATTCCATGCGTCATACACCCTCTCCAGGTACTTGTCAGTATCTCTGGGCTGACCCAGATGAGAAACGAGAATAATCAGATCAGCTCCCTGCTCCTCTACTTCCCGTATGTACCGCTCAGTAGTCTCCACTTCATTGAGAAATATGTAATTCCCGAGAAGTTCAGGCGTAACCAGTCCATATGTATCAGTCGTATTAAGTCCTATGAAGGCTATCTTCACACCTTCAAATTCCAGAATTACATATGGCAGGACAGGAGCAGGTATTTCCCCTGTGGTAGAATCAACGAAGTTGCTGCAGATCACAGGGAAATCAGCCTGTTCGGAAAGATTTATGGCGTTGTCGGCTCCATCATCGAAATCATGGTTGCCAAGGGTTATCATGTCATACCCGATTGCATTCATCCATTCAATGATAAGCTTTCCGCTTTCAAAATTACCGGTGGGCGTTCCCTGGTAGATATCACCCGCGTCGATCAGCAGGCAGTACTCCCCGTTTTCCAGGCACTCTTCCCGGACTCCATCAACATAGGCGCTTATATACGCCCCGCCGCCTATCATTGGCGGGAAATCAGGATTGAGAAACGAGGCTTCCCTTGGAACGATTCCTCCATGTATATCATTAGTATGTAATATATTGAGATATATTGTCCCGGCACTGACCGGAAGAATGATTGCCAGCAGCAGAACAGGCAGCAGTCTTTTCACAATCTACTCCCGCCTAGATATCAAACACACGGCTGATGGAGAACACAAGCCTTGTGTCTGTTTCCTCTATTGTCAGGCTGTCACCGGAAGTAAAGGAAGGTAAACCGGTTATCTCTGTCTGTTTCCAGCGATCAGGCGAGAAACTGGCTCCCATATCCAGATTCCACTCACCTATGTGAAAACCCATCCCGGCAGTAAAACTCATTCTATCCAGTGAACTGCTTATGGGAGAACGGTCGTAGCCAAATCCGAACCTGGCAACAGGCCCGCCTGGAAGCGTGTTCTCAACACCGGCGTGAACTCCCCAGGAGTTGAAAAGACCGAGATTCTCGTCCTCATACTCCATTGAGCCGTCAGGACTCCAGTAGAATTCACCTGTAAACTTTGATCTGAGGCTGTTTCCGGGAATGTAAATGGAACCAAACCTTACTGTCATGGGGATGTCCAGATCGTAATCGGTATCTGAGAATGTGTTCCAGGAGACAGGATCACCGGATTCCTTCGGAGAGAAGGAAAGCGGCATCGGATATTCAAGCCCTGCACTTATGAAAACCCTTCTGTCCGGTATGAAGAGGATGGAACCCCTGGTTACAATGCCTGAAACAGTCTCCTCGCGTTGAGAAAGAATTCCTTCCTGCGTAGGATCAACATGCGTTACTTCCCATGTTACATCCCTTGATCCCGTGATGTATCCTCCCGCAAACCCGAATGAGAGAACCTCGGATGGTGAGAAGGCGATGGCAAGGTCAAACTCGTTCTTGATGCCGGATATCTCCAGGCTTTCCTCGCCTGTTTTCACATAGGAATCATCCCGTACAGTCCTTCCATAACTGTAAGTGAAAGTGCTCGGAACCCTCCATCCGGCAGCGAACGAAAACGCTTCAGGAAGTCCCGCAATATTACGGAAAGCTGCTGCTGCACCGCCAGGAGCAAAGATAAGGTTCTTGTTAAAAGCATATTCGGATTCACCGATTGAACTGCCGAAAATGTCATAGACTCTTCTCGTTCTTTTCTCAACAAAGTAATCCAGGCCCGCCGCGATTTCCACCTGAAGACCTTCTTCGGCAATTGCCAGAAGAGCGGGGTTCTCAAGAACCCCGAGAGCAGATACATCAAGAAAACCGCAATTCCCCATACCGAGCGAACTGGCTGAACCGGGCGTTCCTGTTTCACCAAGCCACATAACCTCTGGAAGCCCGGCGGTTAACGCCAGTAACGATACTATTCCTGCTGCAATGATATTCATATTTCCTCCACCCTACCAGCGGAAATCAAGCTGACATCGGATGCCATAATCTGTTACATGATCGTCGAAATCCCTCACCGGGCTACCCGGATCACCCTCGTAATAGAAGCTGTCATCGGGATCAGGCCTGTAGAGACCGGTGCGGGGATAGAAAGTGTCCTTTCTTAGTATCCTGAGCCTGAGCTGCAGGTTATCAGATAAAATGTTCTTGATGGTTACATAGAATTTGGTTCCATCTCCATCAAGGAAATCTATTCCAGTATCTTCGAACTCCCACTGACTCATACCGTCCGTGGACCATAGAGTCGTTCCTCCAAGAACAGACAGATTCTCACTGAAGTTGTGCTCCCATCTCGCGGAGAGGTAACCACCAGATAGAAGCCGGTCATCACCATATCTTGGGTTCGGAGTAAGTTCAACCATTCCGTACCGGAGCCTGACATCAAAGTAGTCATGTCCGGTGGGAAGGAAAAAGGTTCTGAAGGTGAATTCCTGCGTACGTGAAGTGGTTGGAATCACGTCATGCATTTTAGTTTTTTCCTGATATTTGCATTTCAATCTGAACCTGACAGGGAAATCAGGTCGGTACTCGATCTCCCCCTGGAATCTGTAATTATCAAACCCCCATGGCAGAGAACGCCATATATCAAGATACACTTTGGGAAACGTTATATGCCTGCTGATCTGGAAGCGGCTCTCAATGTAGACACCCTCTTCGGGTTTTGGGGTCGGCCACTCCGCAAGCTGCGAAGTAAGCGGGTCGT
The DNA here is from genome assembly GCA_021108435.1 of Candidatus Aegiribacteria sp. Taxonomy (NCBI): domain Bacteria; kingdom Pseudomonadati; genus Candidatus Aegiribacteria; species Candidatus Aegiribacteria sp. The sequence goes on along the minus strand of JAIOQY010000037.1, from coordinate 11,607 downwards.
TGAGATAATAGGGTTTCTCAAAAACGGTATCATCGTATCGAAGCTGTTCCGTAAATCCACGGTTGTATGGATTAGTGAAGCCGATATCGTAGTGTCTCCATATACCCAGCAGATAGAAATAGTCATTCTGCCACCTGGCCCTTGCGAGCGTGGCAATCGACTCGTTATCCTGCCGGACGAACTCTCCCTCAAGACTGAAATTATCCAGAATCGTCTGAGCCGAGAAGGCAAGAAAAGAGGATGAATTCCCTGCTGTGAGGATATCGTATTCCGGGCAGTCCCAGGGCTGCGCGTCGCCTGGAATATCCAGAGCTTCTGAATCCGGAATAAGAGAATCGCTGTAGGAAATGTTCATGCCGCCTACACCGATTGCTGTCCCGCAGGGAAGAATCCCTCCAAGGTCAAAGAAACCGTATCCTCCATAAGTTGTTTCCTTTATCACATCAGCATATGGAGAAGTACGTGCAGAAGACATTATCAGGATATTCGGTGTTCCATCAATGCCTCTTACTGCATCTCTTGATGCCGATGAATAGAATCCATATCCAAGGAAAGGTCCTTCATGCATTTCCACGGCTCCACCGATCAAGGCGAACTGACGTGTTGAAGTAAGGTCCGGATATAGTCCCCATGTACCGTAAGTGGAGCGGTACCAGAGTTCATCGGAATTATTCACCATCAGTCCCTGGCCCAGAGACAGATTGTAATTTCCCAGTACGACCTGATTCACAAGACCGATGTTCTCAATCGATACAAAGACTTTGGCGACATCAAACCTTTGATTAAGATCACCGAGATCCATATCCGAGAACAGGTCAAATCCAGCTGTGGAATTTCTTCCCCTCGAGAATCTGGTTCCGCCTCGGAATCTGTCTCCTAATCCGACACGAACCCTGTGATCCCAGCCGGTCACGTTCTGTGCTCCGAGAAGCTCTTCGTACTCGCTGTCGATTCTTTCAGCCCAGGCCGCGCTGTCAGAGGCGGTATATCCTCTGTCACCGGTTCCTATGTCGTACTTCGCAGATCGAAGACTGTTGAGCATTTCATACAGTCCGTCCTCATCAGATGATCTTCCGTCACCACCATCTACAACGACCCTGTAACCTCCGAAAAAATCCATAGAACTCAGGTCAAGTTCACGGGTTGAAACGAAATCACGCATATTCCTGTAGCCATAGTAGCTCAGGTAATCCGCGTTCCGGAGTGAAGTTGTGCTTGAAACAGGACCAAGGGTTTTCAGTCTTCGCTCAACGGCTACCGCATCAATCAGACTTACCCTGTCCAGACTTCGGAGCTGCCATGAGGTTGCTGAATTAATCGGCAGGGGATGCAGAAGGTAATGCTCCCAGAGATCCACAGCAGCATCACCAGGGTCGTCCTCGGTAGCAAGCCTTTCCATTATTTCCAGTATATCGCTGGATATTCTGCCTTCTGAAGGAGGGACAACCACGCAGTTGCCGCGAAGCCATTGCAGCTCCACAGCTGTGAAGCCATCTATTTTCATAACATCGAAAATACTGAGAAGACCTCCTGTTTCGTAAATGAAATCATAGAGGTCAGAAGCCTGCTGAAAATTCAATCCCTCAAGCGCCTGCAGTTCCTGAAGAGATGCGGTATTCAGATCAAACCCATTCGGAACAGACAAGCCTAGAACAACCGCCAGTAATAAACTAGAAACCATAAGTCACCCCGGCCTGGTGAGTCAGGTCGAGCTGAGGGTGCGTTATTACGGCGTATTCCACTGTAATACCTCTGATTGTAGTGTTCAGCCCTCCGGATATTGAGACTGGATTGCTCTGAACCCCTGCCAGGATATTTACTGAACCCAGTGGAAGAGCCTGGCCCACATGTATGCGCAAACCATTGAAATCCCTGGAGAAGGTCAACGCCGAAATCATTCCGGTTACAGGTTCGTATCTGAGACCTGCGTCTATTCTTCTCCTGAGGTATTCTCCACTCTCACCAAGTCTTGCCTGGAAAGGATTCCTGATTGAGGCAGCGAGCACCCATCTTCTGTACATTCTAACCTGAAATCCCGCATTGACCGCAAAAGCACTCGCGCTTCCATATTCGGAAACACCATCAGCAATAACAGCTCTGCAAAAAACAGGCTGAAGACCGAAAGACATGTCATCGGTAAGCATTCCGGCAAAGGTAATCGCAGCCATCTGTTCATTGTAGAGATCGCCTCCGAAATATCTAAGACTTGCTCCGCATGCCCATGATTCACTTATCGGAAATGCTCCATCGATTCCGTACGTTCCGAAATCCATGTTCGTAAAAGGGAGCCTGCCCGACATGGTAATGGATGGTGATACGCTTTCCGCTATTGAAGCAGGGTTAAAAAGGAGCGCTCCGGTTCCATACAGTACAACTCCCGTTCCGCCCATGCCCTGCGCGGTGATACCTATCTCCATTTCCTCAAACGCCGCCCACGACTGCCCTGCAATGATCAGAAGGGCAAAAAGAACCGTAGTCTTTTTCAAATACATTATTGCCACCTCAATTCAGGGGAGTTGCTACGACGAGTGTTTCAGTCGTTGTATAATGTTTACCATCTGTGTCCACACCCTCAAGGAGAACCAGATAGGGTCCGAGTGGAAGAATTTTACTGTAATCATCTTTTCCATTCCACTGAACAACATCACCGGCTGGACGGGATTCCGCAAGATGTGTCACGGCTCTTCCGGATCTGTCAAAGACAGTGAGAGTGAACCGCATTCCGGCAGGACCGCCGTATTCAAGATTAACGGTTTCGCCAAGTACCGGAGCGAATGGATTATCGGTAAGAACTGTAAGGTGGAAACCATCAGAAATCGATGGCTGGTATACTTCAAGATCGGTCTGATACCTTGGAAGTAACTGGTACCCGCTATCGTAAGGAGGATCTGAATCGTATTGCCCGCCGATGCCAAACAGGAACAGACGGGTACCGGCAGTGATAATGGAAACACTGATGCCTGTAGATTCGCCCACGCGGATAGCAACCGATGTCTGTCCGTTCCAGACGTTGAAGTTGTATCCACCCCCCGCAGACTCAGGATCATTGGCTACTGTGACCCATTGGGAAAGCGAACTGTTTCCCAGAGCGAGAAGCTGACCTTCGATGCTTTCTGAAACTCCCTGATTCAACGAAAGCTGAAGCGGCTGAGGTACACCGGGATGATCGATGTACACGAAATCCGAAGGTGAATCGGGTGATATCTCGGTAAGACCGTTGTACTGCATGATCTCTCCGGTTATCCTCCATTCATCCCCGGCTGCGATGTCTCCCGGGCTCGCGGAACTGTATGCGTATACATTGATTCCAGCTGTTTCATCCTGAACATAGAAACTCAGTCCCGTTTCGGAGAACAGCGTTCCTTCACATGTCGCAACACCTTCAATGGTGAGGATTTCACCAAGGTGATCGGGAATTCCATCGCCGTTGAGATCTTCTCTGGCCTCAGCTATTGTAACCGTCTGAGCGCCGGCTAATCCGGCAAACAGGATTAACATCAGAACCGGGAAACTTCTTATCATCGTCTCCCCTTTCACGAGTGAATTAACTGTCAGTCAAGTTCGGAACCAAGCTCGGCATCTGCAAGTATGGCAGCTCTGGACAGAGCCTCCTCGGCACTCATTCTTCCATAGAGAGCAATCTCCACCGCCTCCGAAAGAAACAACCTGCCATCGTACCAGAATGTCTGCTGTGGTTCGAACTGCGCGTATTCAATCTGAAGCATCACGTCCTCAAGACCGGGATACTCCTTAAAACGTTCCTGTATCTCAGGTTCCCGGATAGAACTCCGGGTTGCTGGAATATATCCGGTGGCAGCGCTCCATCTGGCCTGCTGACGAGGCTCTGTGAACCATTTGATGAATTCCCATCCAGCTTCGACTTCAGCCGAATCTGATTTAAAGAGAATAACATTCGTACCCGCTATTATTACAGCCTGCTCTCTGTAAGCCGGAAGAGGAGCTATCCCCAGTGTAAAAACAGATTCTCCGTTTTCCTTACGGCGCTGAAAGGTCTTTTCCATAAATGCCAGCGAAACCGTGGATCCCTGCACGATACCAACGAGACCCTCCGCAAAATCGTTCTGATGTGTATAACCGGAAGAAATCCTGGCGGAACCATCGGTATGTATCAGATCTATCATGAATTGAAGAGCTTCTATACCAGCCTGCGACGCAAACGCGGTTTTTGATCCGTCTTCAGACAGCAGAGATCCGCCGCCCTGAAGCAGAAGATTCTCGAACATGCCAACACTTGGAGTGAAGGCTGTTCCCCAACGGTCTACGTCATCAAGCAAATCGCCATCATTGTTGCCATCACTGGTAAGAGAGATCAGCAGGTTACGGTATTCATCTCTTGTTGTTGCGGGCTCAAGGTCCAGACTGTCCATAAGTTCAACATTGTAATAGACAGCCTGTGCGCTTTTGTTGAAAGGGAAACTGTAAATTCGTCCGTCAAAGGTGTTATTCAATCTGAAAACAGGGAAGAAATCGTTATTCCATCTGTCTGTAACATCCGGTGTATCAAGCTCCATGAGTGAGTCCAGAGGTACAAGGGCGTTACCTCTAATCAGCTGAGATGTCCAGGTTTCATAGGCCTGCGCAACAACAGGGGTATCACCTGCCATGACACTTGCCAGTATCTTCTGGCAGAGAGCTCTGTAATTCCCCATACTGACAGGAATAACTTCAATATCCGGATGGGTTGCATTGAACTCGGCTATAAGTGAATCTTCCATGAATTCACCCAGAGGCCCACCCATTGCATGCCAGAACAAAACCTGAACAATACTGTCATCGGCCTGTTCGTTATTACCGCACGCGAATGCAAGCAGAATCAGGAGAAGGAAAAGCAAAAAAATGTGATGTCTGATAAGATCAACCCCCTGGAATATCGAATTGAAACTCATGGGAGTATAATACCTGAATCATTCTCCTACCAGACAGTATTTACAGTAAAAACCTCGTCAGTTTTCCAGGTTGCACTTCCCTGAAGCACAACTGTTCGATTTACTGTCAATCCCGCAGCAGCTCGATCTGGAATTAGCATAATCAGTTGCGTGAAATCCCGCTCCTTTGAAGATAAAACCTGAACCGGTTCCAATAAGTCGTTCTGCTTCGCAGCCGCATTCCGGGCAGGTTTTTATTGAATCATCACTCATCTTATGGAATCTATCAAATTTGTGTCCACACTTTTTGCATTTGTATTCATATGTTGGCATTATTTTTTATCCTTCTCGGTTTTCTTACCTGATTCTCTATCATGGTAATCGCTCCTGCAGGACATATTCCGGCGCATGCACCACATCCCGCACACCCATTCTTTACAGAGGCTGCTCGATTCCTTCCGACTCTTATTCTTCCGTAGTAACAGATGGATTCACACTCGCCGCATCCCTGACACAATTCCTGTTTGACGAAAGCCCTGCGCAGAGGATGAGGTTTCTTCCAGATTCCTTTACCGGGATAACCTTCAGCCTTATCCCGCTTGAGGATATCCAGAAAACCCATCTTCAATTCCTTTCAGAACTTAGTGCAGGCAAGAATCATTCCAGTTAATATGCACCTTTTATTAACTTATTGTCAACAACTTACAATCCCAATCATCAGATGGAAAGGATAATAGCGCCAATTTGACATAACAGATGAATCTGCTGAGATATCTGTGAGAGATAATGGATTGCGATCAGTGACAGAATCCTACAGTTTTACACACCTTCTTACAGATTGTTCTCCACAGGAATCCAGCACAACCATATAGCAGCCGATGGGAAGTGAGGGGTCCGGGTTCCAGACAAAGGTGTGCTCTCCTGAGGAAGCCGCACAGTCTTCAAGATTCTCGATCAGCCTTCCGGAGTAGTCAAATACGGATATTTCTACATGCCCCATTTGCGGAATGGAATAAGTAATGCTCAGGCTTGAAGAAAATGGATTCGGTGAGATCGTACCGATCAACATGTTAGAAACCTGCTGAGAACCTTCAGGTATACCGAGCACCGGTCCGAACTTGACAAGCCAGAGATCGAGCATTCCTTTACCGGAATATATTTCTCCCGCAACGATGTATCCGCCATCGGATGTCTGTTGAAGAGATTTTCCTGCCTCATTCAAGCTGCCTTGATATCCAATGCTTGTTTCCCATTCGATATTCCCGATGCTGTCGGTTTTGAGCAGCCAGAGATCTCCGCTTCTTACCCCTGTGATCACAAATCCACCATCAGGAGCTTCCAGGAATGAATAACCACAATCGGCGTCTCCATTGTCGAGAACCTGATCCCATTCCATGTTGCCCAAACAGTCTGTCTTGATAAGCCAAAGGTCGCAATTACTGCTAAATGAGTATGTGTACGCCAGAATAAGATATCCACCATCCTGAGTCTCACGGACAGTTCTCGCTCTGTCGTAATCAGAATATCCGAAAACAGCATCCCATTCCAGATTTCCTCTTGAATCCGTTTTTACAACATACACGTCGACCCATCCGGAACCGTAGGATTCTGTGCCGCCCGCAGTGATATACCCGCCATCTGTGGTCTGCTGGACGGAGAAACTGCATTCATATAGCCCTCCCCCAAATGTCACAGCCCATTCAGTGTTACACTCTGAATCGGTCTTTAACAGAAGAAAGTCCAAACCATCCCTGTATATTCCTGTTGTTCCTGTGTGAATGAACCCTCCATCAGCGGTGTGCTGCGATTCTCTAACCCAGTCATCTTCGTTTTTCTCGAATTGAATCTCCCATTCTATATTCCCTATGCCGTCAATCTTGATAAAAGAAATATTATCTCCGGAATTGAGTGTATCCTGAACTGTTGCAGATATCAGATACCCCCCATCTGCAGTGATCAGCACTGACTGACCATGATTGAATCCCGGACCTCCGCAAAACAATTCCCACTGCATGTTCCCAAGCTGATCGGTCTTCAGAACCCATATATCAGTTGGGTCGCTATTCTGTCTCGATGATCCAACAACGATATACTCATCATCACCTGTTTGCAGAACTTGACTCACCGAGTTCCATGTTCCGGGGTCATATATCTTTGTCCAAAGGGTATCCGGGGCTTGGGCGAAAGAAAATGAAGAAAACAGGAGAGTAACAGCTAAATAGATAATTATCCTTCTCATTATTTATCCTCCCTGAATTATTACCAGTATTAATAATAACATATTTATCCTGGCTTTGCATATTAAATATGCATATTATCACAAACGGCCAATTCTGGGAGGAATGGCGGAGAGAAGCTCTATTACATCACCATTTATTCCTCAGGACAACTCTGCAGATGGAAGAAGATCCATTTTCCAATTGGTAGCTATTCCATTATTTATGATTTATTCACTACGGTCTATATTATTGCTGGACACCAGGATAATCTTACATTAGTATTAGTCATAATAATTTTTGTTTAACTAAGGAGTATTTAAATCTTGGCAAATTTAACGAATTAATAATTATCATTTAATGAAAGAAGAAAACGAATGAAAAACTTTGTTTCAATCGCTTCGATTACGTTACTGATTTTATCATCAACAAGCGCCGTATCTTTATCCCCTTCCACTGCAGGTTCATCTCCGAATGATGGATCTGATGGCTCAAAAGGCGGCTCATTGATAGCTGAGATCGCGGGACCATCCAATTGGGCACAAGTGTGGGGAGTTGCTTATCACGATGACCATAATATGCTTTATGTCAGCAGTAAATTCGATGACGAGTTAGCATACGGGGCTTACTCAGGCGGAGAGACAGTAACATGGACAGTATTTGATGATGTTGAAGATGTTTGCGGCCTGGGGTGCTATCAGGATGATCTGCTCTTCGCATTGACCTGGAGTAATCCCCTGCATCCAGTACCATATTACCTGTATACATGGAATCTCGATGCTTCCGGAGTACCGCTTCTTCCTGCAGATTTGTATGAGCTTGGCACCCCTTTCACAGGCTCCCTGGGAGGATGTGAATGGGACGGAGAATATCTATGGATAGCAGACAACTATATAAATAGCAATATCTATAAGTATGATGTGAGCACGCATTCAGTAATGAGTAACTGGACATATAGTGAATCGGGAGGCATCGGTATCGCATGCGCCTGGTATGCGGGTGACCTCAGAATCTGGATAAGTGACTTCTACAGCGACTACAAACTCGTGGAACATTCAGAAACCGGAGTTCTGACCGGTCTGAGTTACAGCATTAGGACTAATCCTCTCGATATCGCGTACAAATACGATATGAATTTTGACGGTCCGGGGTTTTTCGTTGGAAATTGGATTACAAGCAAGGTAGATTTTTATGACCATGACCCGATGATACTGGAAAGTTCCACATGGGGCTGCATAAAAGCTGATTTTGGCAACTAAATGTAATACTGTGAGGTCACCGTCAGAAAACCGCTAAAATGAAATCTCACATCATAAGTCTACTGATTGATTAAATGATTATGATTGGATTATGATGTATGAAATTATTGCAGTTATTCTTTCGCTTATGAATACTCCAGCTTTTTCCGATATTCAACATTCAGGTAAGCAACCCGTTTCAATAACTTCATTCGAAGAAAACGAACTTGAATCCACATCAGTATCCATCGCTGTTGAGGATATACTTCAGGGAGTATGGCGGGTTTCATACCTTGATGACGATATGAATCATGTAAGCCTGGGAATTCTTCTTATAGACAGTACAGAATATCAATTCATCCATTTCTCTGATGTTTCGATTCCGTCATGGTACAGCTCAAGATTCAGTTTTATCAGGAATCTGCATGGATCAGTCGAATTCGGTTATTTACCTGATACCGGTCAGACAGGTTCAAATGTCTCAGCCAGACCTGATGACAACCTGAGCGAGTTCAATAACCGCGCTACACTTGTTACATGCCGGTTCGATGAAGGTGAGAAATTCTATATCATTCTGGATCTCGACGAAATGGAATTGTATTTCCATGGAATGATATCTGAGATTCAGCTCTATTATATTTATAAAAACATCTCTGATTAATCAAATGATCTGAAATAACCTGTTCCTTAGCAGTATCAGGATATCGCGTATTGCCGTCAGTTCTGAAAAGAGAGCCGAATGGAAGATTCCATTCCCCCTTTGGTATAACAGACATATAATATGAACAGGAGGTTCTGATGTTACTGCTTCTTTTCAGTGCTCTCGTAGATACCGTTCTGATTGATCCATCCTTCGAGACCGTAAGTGTTCACGAATGGGGAGTTGTACAGCTCGATGATACTAACCTGAAAGCCACAGGTGCTGAGTGGTGCTTCCTGGACGAGAACGGGGAATTCCAGAGCGGCGAACTGATGATCGTCGATGCTCCCGTAGTCTGGTTTCATGGTCCGGATTTCACCGGTTCTTTCACTGTAAACATTCTGGACGGTGAGGTCACAGTCCATTATCCGAGGCCGATGGATATCATTATTACTTCCGCTTCGATTCCCAATACGGGTCAGACAGGCGAGATAGTTCGATGGACTGATCTGTCATTCCGGAATGCAGCCGATGAACTCGACGGTGTCATCGCACCAATTGACTCGGAAATCGAGAACTTCGGATGGGCGCTGCCATTCTGGCGGGATGTTCCCTCTCTTATAATCGAACGGGAAATTGACGGCTGGAGCGATAATTTCCTGTACTACGAATGCACAGTCGCAAAACTTCCGCCCAGCCTGGGCAGCAGGGATGGCGAGGGCTGCATCGCCGGATACTGCGGTCCTGCTCTGTTCTTCACCTTCGAGAATGGAAGGCTTCGGGCACAGAATGCTGACGTTTCCGACAGACTCGATGTTTCCGGGATATACCTTACGGATGATCAGATTCAGGAAACACTATGCCAGTGGGCCGGGAACAACTTCAAGACACAGGAGATTGCAGCTCTCTGGAACACCTGGGAACCGCCTATCAGAGGTAAATGCAGCCTTTACGGCCAGCGAGTGCTGCTCTTCCCTCTGGCCGATCATGTTGTGGAATCGATAAGCCACCTGAATCTGGTAACCGATCAGGGCTTCTTCGTGGAATACCACAGGCTGTTTCTTGGACTGGGATCGATACAATAACCGTGGAGGTGAAGTTATGACAATGGTAGAAGTACGTGAGATGCTGTTCTGGTGTTCAATCCTGAATCTGGGGCTACTGGTGCTGATGTTCGTTGTGTTCCTTACGGCTGGAAAACGGATTTGCAGGATCCACGGGAAGATGTGGGGTCTCCCTGAGGAAGAGGTTCGTCTTTCTATATACAGGATGATGGGCACTTACAAGATGCTGGTCTTCATCCTCAGCGTCGTTCCGTACGCAGCACTGCGGATAATCGGGTGAATCTGCCTTAACCCGCAAATACCGGTTGAACCCTGATACGGAATTAAGCTCAGTGCTGCTCCGCTGGAAGTCCTAATTCCCTTGAGAATCCGAGAAGTAACTGGTTTTCTTTTTCTCCACCGCCGGCGCTGGTTGAAAGCCTCTTAATGTCTGAAAGAATGCTGCGCCTTATTTCCAGTGGCAGACATGCGGCGCTGTAAATGGTCTTTCGCAATCTGTCATCCAGATGGTCGGAATTGGCATTCCTGGCAAAGTCAACAGCCTCTTCAGCCACCTGATCTCCGAAGGTTTTTCTGAGAAGCACCTGTTCCTGCTGATTGAGTTTTTCATCTGCCAGGAAGACAGCCAGTGTTCCCCATAGAACAGCGTTGTAAGCCGCAGCCTCGTTTATCCTGGCAAGATGAAAACCACTGGCAGCAGCAAGTTCCCGCTGGATCTTGTCTTCAAGCTTATCCCATTCCAGGGGGGCGTGGCCCTTTCTTCCTGTAAACAGGTAGTACCTGTCGCTCATCTCAAACCATAGAATGGCCTTAACTCTGGAGGTAATCACCGGGTGAGTTGAAAGGAGTTGAAATCTTGACCCTCCCATTTCAAGCAGTGCCCTTGCCTGGTCAAGGTATGTGGCCACATCAAATCTTATATGCCTGTCATTCAATCCCGATGCCAGTTTCAGCATTGCCCGGAAAGAAGACTCCGTTGATCCACAGGATAAAAGCCCGATCCTGTCTGCGCTTATTTCCCTTGCCCTTGCAAGGGCAAGAAGATTGAAATTCTCAAGGTGGGAAGAATCAGGATCAGGTGAAGGATATCGAATATGCCCGAATAGAGTGTGGGATATTTCGTGACCTACAATAAACCTTATCTCAAGATTGCTGAACCTCTCTATCAATCCGGAACTCAGAGCGAGTGTCACAGTTCCACCCGGACCTTCTCCGAAGCTGTAAGCCTGACCGTCGCATGAGTTGAATACATAAGCTTCGACGGTTCTGTCCGGAATCAATGTTAACCTGACTTCATCGATTATTTCAGCAATATCAGGGAAGAGTTCCGGTGCAATGAGAACTGACCGGGAAAGATTCCGGCTCCTAACTGCTATTTGCTTTTCCTGAAGCCCTTCATCCACAGAGCTAAACCCGTATTCTTCAAGAGAATCATTCCTGAATCGGAATTCCTCGATATGAAAAGGCTTTCTACCTGTCTTCATCACTGTTTTCGAGAAGGGCCATCTCCTTTGCTATAAGCTCCTGCATCTGACTGGCCTGTTTCTGCTTCTCAGGATCGGA
>JAIOQY010000036.1 GCA_021108435.1 Candidatus Aegiribacteria sp. | reverse complement strand
CTCATTCGCATGCCTTGTCTGCGAGCGCTTCTACACCGTTTCGTTACGCAACCTGGTGAAATATGCGGATCTGAAAACCCGATAATTCTTTCGGAGAAGTTCTCTTCTCCTTCATCCAGTTGGAGATTGGGATCATATGCATCATAATCTCAAATCATGATCCGGAACAGCAGAGAGTTGCAATATTATTAATGGAGTCTCTTGAAAGAAAAAGAATGACAGGTAGATGGGGAAGGATACTTCATGTTGATCTTTCATCCGGGGAGTACCGGTTTGAGGAGATTGATCCTGATATCTGCCGGTTCTGGATTGGTGGAAAGGGCTTGGCCGGGTATTACCTGTTTCCGGAGATAACCCGTTCCTGGAATGACCCTGAGATGCCGCTTGTCTTTATGACCGGGCCGCTGACCGGAACTCTGGTACCTGCTTCAGGTCGAATCTGTGTTATGTCAAAATCCCCGCTTACCGGAGCTGTTGGAGATTGTTCGGTCGGTGGAAGTCTCGGCTGGCAGATAAAAAAATCAGGTATAGACGGTATTGTCATTACCGGAAGGAGTAAAAGGCTCTGCGGAATCGAGATATATGACGGGAATGTTTCTATTGAAGATGCGGGCTGGCTTTCGGGCGCGGGTACAGACGAGCTTTTCTCAAGTCTTAAAGAAAAAGGATCTGTTGCGGGTACAGGTCCGGCTGCTGAGCACGGAGTTCTTTTCTCATCGATTATGGTTGATGGAACATTTGCCGCTGGCAGAGGAGGACTCGGTCTTGTCAGCGCCTCGAAGAATCTCAAATACATTACAGTCCGAGGAACCGGTATTGTTCCTGTTCATGATCAGGAGAAGCTCCGATCCGCGAGTGAGGATATCAGGAGGCTTGTAGCTGCCACTCCTGCTATAACGGGGGAGCATGGATTGCAGAACTGCGGAACGGCAGCCCTTTATGATCTGATAAGCTGCAGGAGAATGATGCCTACGGCTAATTTCAGGAGAACCTGTTTTGATCCGGCTTCATCCATGAACTCCCATGCATTCTCCAGTCGATACAAACCAAAAAAATACGGCTGCAAATCATGTCATATCCTGTGCAAAAGAATCGGAGAGGATGGAACTCATCTTCCGGAGTATGAAACAATGTCGCATTTCAGCGCATTGATCGAGAATGATGACCTTCGGGCAGTTACCGCAGCGAACATGATCTGCAACGAGACCGGGATGGATACTATTTCCGCTGGTGCGACTCTCGCATGCTTTTCCGAAATAGTCGGAGAGAAACTCACTCCGGATAGAATTGCAGGTCTTTTACTTGACATAGCTTTCGGAAGAGGAGAGGGAAGCGAACTCGGTCAGGGATCATATCGTTTTGGTGAGTCGAAGGGCTGCCCTGATCTATCAATGTCAGTGAAGAGGATGGAACTGCCGGGGTATGATCCAAGAGGAGCGTACGGTATGGCGCTTGGTTACGTTACTTCCACAAGAGGAGCATGTCACCTGCGTGCATATCCCATTAGCCACGAGATACTTAGGAAGCCGGTTGCTACAGACAGGTTTTCTTTTGCCGGTAAAGCCAGGATAGTGAAGATAGCGGAAGATATGAACGCTGTTATCGATTCACTTACCGCATGCAAATTCTTCTTCTTCGGTTGCTCTCTTGAGGAGTACGCGTCAGCCTACTCTGCAGTAACCGGTACTGAAACCTCAGCTCAGGACCTTCTGTCGGCGGGGGAGAGGACTTATTTCAGAGAGAGGATGATGAACGCAAAGTGCGGTTTTACATCGGAGGATGACGATTTACCATCCAGATTCTTCTCTGAAACAGGGAGTTCCGGTGATGGTATTGATATTCCTCCTCTTGACAGAAAGGAATTCCTGGAGACAAGGTCAAAGTATTACCAGGTCCGGGGGCTGGACCAGAAAGGATGTCCTCTGCGGAGTAAAGCTGAGGAACTTGGTCTGGAGGGTCTGCTGTGAAAAGACTTCTTGAGAAGTATTCAGCGAAAATGGTCTCAGCAGGGCTTGCTGAAACAGGTTTTCCTCTTCTTGGCGGTCTTGATGCTGAGCTGGAATGGAACAGGGAAGATTCCGCAATCCCTGTACTTGAGAGAGTATTCAGCGGATTGAGTATAAACTCCCTGCTTTTCTCTCTTCCGGCTGAACCATACCGCTCAATCATTGATTTTCTGGCATCAGGAGATGTGAATTCCATTCAGCCTGAAGATTCTGAAACGCGAACCTTCCTGCATGACCTTCCTGTAATTCGCGATTTCAGTTCAGACATGATAATTGAGAAACTCAGGAAGCGAAAGAGTGTAATCATAAAGGGAAAGGGAATAATTACATGGGGCACTGTAAGTCCCGAACAGGCTTTCATATTCTATAGTTCGGTCTGTTTCGCATGCTTCGTGAAATTCTTTTCAGATTACCTTCGGGACAGCAGAAGAGGTGAAGTTTCGATCGAGCAGGAGAGGGTATTCAGGGTTGCTCTTAACAATCTTGATAGATACCCGGATAAACCTCCCTTACTTATGACTGGACCTTTCCGGAACAAAGAGAATGTTTACAGAGCAGTTGCACAGGCCGGCAGGCTTACAGTAGAGCACAGACTTGTTGATTCCTTCTTCGGGAATGTCTCTCTGAGACGGGGTGATACTCTGTTCATTAGTCAGACAACCTCTTCTCTGGATGAACTGGAAGGTTGTATTGATCCGTGTCCACTGAATGGATCGGCCTGCACAAGTATCACGGCTTCCAGTGAGTTTTCTGCTCACATGGGTATTCTTCGGCATACAGGTATGAACGCGATACTTCACGGTCATCCAAAATTCTCTGTAATAATGTCAATGGACTGTCGCAGGGAAAACTGTGCTTCAAGAGGATCGTGTCACATCCGTTGCCCTGAAGAGCGCTTCATACGTGATGTTCCCATCGTTCCGGGTGAAGTCGGGACAGGTCCTTATGGTCTGTGCAATACGCTTCCATCGGCCATGGAGGGTAGTCGAGGTGTAATAGTATGGGGTCATGGGCTTTTCACGGTATCATTGGATGATTTCAATGGCGCCTTTCGGAACCTGCTTTCAATCGAGAGAATGTGCAGAGAAGAGTATTTCAGGTTTCTGGATTGATCCCGACTACATAATACTGGACACGAAGAGACTTCTCTGTTAGTTACTTATCAATATGGAAAAGACTGATTCCGACAACGGTAACAGGATAGGAATTGATCCCCTGACAGGTCTGCATGACAGATCCTATCTGGATGGAATCAAAGATGAATATCTGCGGAAAGACAGAGCGTGGTCTCTTTTAATGCTTGATATTGATCACTTCAAACTGATCAACGATATTTATGGCCATCTTTCAGGTGACAGAGTCCTGCATCAACTGGCGCTGACTATCCAGGTTAATCTCAAGAAAACCGATACCGCGATCAGGTTCGGTGGTGATGAATTCATGATAATCCTTCCGGATACTGCTGGAGAAGGAGCTCTGGATCTTGCTCAGAGGTTGATATACGAAGCGGGAAGGATGAGTTTCCCATCAGGACTTCATATAAGTCTTTCAATTGGCGTTAGTCAGAGCAGGGAGTCTGACGGTTCCATTCTGGAACTTGTCTCCCGTTCTGACAAAGCTCTTTACCGGGCGAAGGAAGCCGGAAGAGGAAGAGTTTTCTTTTTCACGGAAGACCTTCTGGACACAGAAGCTCCTGAGATCAGTTCAGCCCATATGGTCGGTCGCCGACCTGAACTCCAGAAGCTCCGTCAGATGGTCGAGGAATCAGTCACGGAAACAAGCCGCTTTGCCGTGATTACCGGCGAGGCGGGAGTGGGGAAAAGCAGACTGGTCGATGAGCTGCTGAACTACTGCAGCTTCATGAAGATGCTTGTCGTGAAATATTCCGCCATGGAGCACATCCGACGTCAGCCCTATTCGCTTCTCGTTGAGCCTCTGAAAGATGCCATTTCCGAACTGTCAGATCGTGAGATGGATGTAATCCGCAGGCAGATAGAGCCTGTCCATCCTGCCACGCTGGAGCTTTTCCCGGAGTTTGAAGCGTCAATCATCGATGATACGATATATTTCCGTGAGGAGAGACTGCGTTTTCGGATATTTCGGGATATTGCTGTACTCATTTCAGCCATTTCAACGATGAGACCGCTTATGTTCATACTGGATAATCTTCAGTGGGCTTCGGAGCAGGATATCGGGATTCTTTCCTTTGTTGCGAGAAATACTCCCGATGCACATGTATTCTATCTTTGTCAGATGCGCAAAGATAAAGAATCTGAAACACGGTTCAAGAGACTCGCTGCAATCAGATCATCAATTCCTCTTCTGGTTCTGGATATTCCCAAACTGACGATGGAGGAAACTCGCAATCTTCTTCTTTTTTCTTTGAAGGATCCGAATATCCCAAAGGAAGCACAGGATTTCCTGATATCACAAAGTGGAGGAAATCCTCTGTTCTTGCGCGAATTGCTTATTGCGTGCATTGATTCAGGCTATATCACTGCCGACAGGTCAGGAGAGAAGATTTACAATATTCCGGATGATATAGCGATACCTGAGAGCCTGGGGCAGATAATCACATCGAAATTATCCAATATCAGTGATGAAGCAAGGGATCTTCTGAAGATCGCATCCCTTTCCCCTGATCATTTCAACCTGGCGTTGCTCGAAGGTTTGACCGGAAATGATCAGGTGGTACTTGCCAGGGGTCTTGATAAATGTATAAAGGCCGGGCTGATAGAAGAAGTTCGGGAAGGGAAAAGTGAGATCAGTTTCAGGTTCACGCATGGAGCTGTAAGGGATTTTCTTTCCTCCGAGCTTCCTGATTCTCTGAGACTTACTTACAACCAGAGGATTGCCGGCTATTTCGAGGAGTTTTACAATTCCGGTAAGGAGGATCTGCTGACGACGGTAGCCTATCATTATGCGAGAAGTCAGGATGACTCCAATGCCGGCAGATTTGCTTTCCTTGCAGCTGAACAGGCTTTCTCAAGGGGAGCTAACAGAGATGCCATCGCCTGGTACTCCGTTTTCATTGAAAGAACAGATGAAAAAGAGAACGATGCTGAACTGATGTTCAAAGTTCATATCAATCTTGGAGAAATTTTCTCAATCACAGGAAATATTGATATGGCTGATGAGCATCTTAAGCAGGCTCTGGAACTATCGAAGAAGCCTGTGGAACTGGCAGCAGTGCATTTAAGGCTTGGAAAGAATTACCTCAACAGCAGCAGGTATCCGGAAACTCTAGATAGTTTCGGGCTAGCAACGGAATTATGTCAGGAAAGCGGATTGAAGGATATAGTAGCCCTCAGGATATTTATCGAAGCACTGATAGAAACATCATTCATTTGCAGGCTCAAGGGGCAGTATCCTGAGGCTTTATCCAATCTGGACAGGGTAGCGGAACTGCTGAAAGAATCCAGCAGGGATATACAGGATGATATTATGGCTCAGTACTATACCAGGAGAGCTGACATAATCTCGGAGATCGGTTCTATCGACAGAGCTCTCGGAATTTACAGCAAGGCACTTGATATCTACAGGAAGACAGAAGACCTGCCCGGTGAGGCTACCGTTCTGAATAACATGCACGGGATCTATCTACGTCAGGGAGAGTATGCGAAGAGCCTCAATACTATGGAAGAGGTTATCAGGATCAATCTGATCCTGGATGACAGACTTGGTCTGGCCATCGCCAATTACAATATCGCTGAATACTACCAGAGCATCAATATGCTTGATCTCGCGAGAGAGTACTACGATAAGTATCTTGAGATAAATGACGATATTGAAAACGAGCTGGGTTTCGGATATGGAAGTTATGGTCTGGGGAATCTTTACTGGCTCGAAGGGAGATTTGAGAAGTCAAGGTTGTATTTCGAAGAAGCGATAGAAGTATTTACCAGACTCCACTGTGATGAGATAAGAGCGGAATGCAAGCTGATGATAGTTCAAATATGCATGAAAACCGAGAAGTTTGAGAGCGCAAAGGAAATACTGAGATTACTTAACGATGAGGGTTCGTTCAGTTCCGGCACGGAAGACAGTATCCTGTTTGTAAAAGGATTGGTCTATATGTCCTCTCCGGATACTGATGCTGAATCACTCAATCAATCTGTGGAATGTTTCAGGCAGATCATCGAATCTTCGCAGGACAACTCTGAAATAGAGATTGCCCTGTACTACAGTTCACTGGCCACCGCGTACGGAAAACTTGACCTGAACAACGAGATGAAGAAAGCTCTGAAAACAGGATCAAGAAATCTTGCAGATAAGCTGGGCAGGATACAGTCCTATTCCATCAGGAACAGTATCATGACCCGCCGTGAGATTGTTGAATTCAAAGCACTATGTTCGAAGTGCGATGTTACTTTCCCGCCCGATGGATATGCATTCGATCGCAATAGATGATTTACCCGCAAATTTCACCAGAATTCTACTACAGCGACGCATAAAGCTGCGTCTACGTCGTTATGCTCATACATCCGTCCTCGACGTACTATCTAAGTACGCCTGTGGAGTCTGTATTCGCAAGCCTCGTATACACAACTATCTGCGACGCTTCGAAACGAATGCTGGCAAAATGTGCGGGTTAACCCGCAAATTTCAGCAGGATTTTTCCGGTTTCTTTTTTAGTTTATATATTCCCGGTAACGGTAGAATTCATCTGTTCTAAATTTACTGATTAAGAGGTTCGGAATGTACTCAAACAGGTTATGCGGCATCCTCAGGTCAAATCTGGAAAAGACCGAGAAGAGCGGGATGTTCAAGAGAGAAAGGGTCATTACGACAAGACAGGGGACTGTTGTTAATGTATTCAATTCCGGAGAAGTACTCAATTTCTGTTCAAATAACTATCTTGGTCTTTCAGGTGATCAGAGGCTGGTTGACAGAGCATGCGAAATACTGAAATTGAGAGGTTTTGGCCTTTCTTCTGTGCGGTTTATCTGCGGTACCCAGGATATTCACCGGGAACTCGAAGAGAAGATAGCTGTCTTTCTATCCAAAGAGGATGCGATACTCTATTCAAGCTGCTTCGATGCCAATGGAGGGTTATTCGAACCTCTGCTGACCGATGAGGATGCGATCATTTCCGATCAATTGAATCACGCATCGATAATTGATGGTATAAGATTGTGCAAGGCAAAAAGATATCGATACAGTCATGTTGATCTTGAGGATCTTGAAGCTGTTCTCATCCACGCTCGGGGAGCAAGAGTCAAAGCGATCGTTACCGATGGAGTATTCTCGATGGATGGTGAAATTGCTCCTCTTCCCGGAATATGTGACCTGGCTGAGAAGTATGATGCGCTTCTGATAGTGGATGATTCACACGCTACAGGATTCGTAGGTGAGAACGGAAGGGGGACACCGGAGTATCACGGAGTGATTGAAAGAGTGGACATCGTGACATCCACTTTCGGAAAAGCACTCGGAGGTGCTTCCGGAGGTTTCGTATCCGGGCCGGCTGAAGTGGTGGAAATGCTAAGACAGCGGTCCAGACCATACCTGTTTTCAAATACCGTAGCTCCCGTAGTTGCGGGAACCACACTTGCCGTTCTGGATCTGATAGAAGAATCGAGTGTTGAAAGAGACAGACTGCGCGATAATCAGAGACGATTCAGAAAAATGATGACAGAAGCCGGTTTCCGAATAGTGAAGGGAGATCATCCCATTGTACCAGTGATGTTCGGTCATCTGCCCAATGATGCCGCGCTGGCTCAGAAGTTTGCTGATGAACTCCTTGAATCAGGTATTTACGCCATAGGTTTTTTCTACCCGGTAGTGCCCAGAGGGAAGGCCCGAATAAGAGTACAGCTTTCAGCTGCACACACTTCTGAACAGATTGATCAATGTGTATCTGCGTTTAAAGTGGTTGGGCATAGACTGGGCGTAATCTGAGTATTTCTGATCTTTGCACTTGACAAAGTACTTACAATCATGAAGATACCCACTATGAGTACAAATATTGTAAACTCTGGAGAAGCGCTGTTCGGTAAGATCAGAAGGGAACTCCTCTGTCTGTTCTTTCTTAATCCTGACAGATCGTTTTATCTTCTTGAACTCGTGGCAATCCTGCAGACGGGACGTGGCGGGGTTCAGCGCGAACTGGCCAACCTGACTGAGTCAGGAATCATCAGAAGAGAGAAAGCAGGCGTTAAAGCCTTCTTCAGGGTAGCAGATGATTCAGCGATATTCGCTCAAATGCAGAATCTCATTGAAAAAATGACTGATATCAGAAAGATGATTTCATCAGCAGTGAAATCTGCTGAAAAAACAATCCTTACTGCAATTCTTTCCCCGATTATCCTGAGTGATAGTATCCGTTCTGTAAAATTGCTGATAGTCCGCGATGAAATCAATGAACTTTTTCAAAAGGAAATTGCTCGAATTCAGCTTCTGACAGGAATAGAAATTCAAATGGAGATTGTGAGACAATCTGAACTGAGTGCATATATAAATGAGCACTCTCTTGAGGAATGGATCTCTCCTGGAACGGGATTTCTGCTGGCTGGAAGACCTGAGGATCTGACTCCTGAAAAACCTGAAGAAGAATCAGTTATTGAAGAACCGGATCTTTTCTCGGGATCCGGTTTTAACTGGTAAC
>JAIOQY010000035.1 GCA_021108435.1 Candidatus Aegiribacteria sp. | reverse complement strand
ATGCCTTGTCTGCGAGCGCTTCTACACCGTTTCGTTACGCAACCTGGTGAAATATGCGGACTAAATATCTGTGTGAATGGAAAGAGTCAAATATTTGAGTTGCATTAGATGGCTACCTCACATAGATTATTTAATGAATTCACCATTTTGAAGGAGTGATTATGATGGATGCGGACAGATCTTTTCAGGCTCCCTGGGGCTCACTTCTTAAAGTACTCAGTCTCCTTGGCATTGTTATAATCATAGGTTTACCGGGATGGCTTCTTCTGTCAAAAGGCGGTGCAGTAATAGAAGCGATTCTATACTGTGTGATCCCGATTATCGTACTTTTCATCGCTCTGCTTTTCACTGTTAGAGGGTATGTGATCAAAGGCAATGTTCTCGGAATAAGGAGGCTTCTCTGGGAAACGGAATTTGATCTCTCTTCCCTTGTGTCTGTCTATCGCGATGCCAAAGCTATGACAGGTTCAATCAGAACCATGGGTAATGGAGGGCTTTTCAGTTTTTCCGGAAAGTACAAAAGCGGGAAACTTGGTTCCTTCCGGGCTTTTGTCACTGATTTCAGAAACTGCGTGGTTCTTACATTTGATAAACAGGTAATTGTTGTCTCACCTGAAAATCCTGATATGTTCGTGGAAATTCTGCGTAACATACAGAACGCTTCATACTGAACACTGAACAGTATGTGGAATGTCCGGAGTTGAATAACATGGAAAGAGAATATCCATCCTGTGCAAGATGTCCCTATACTGCTGAAGAACGTCTGTGTTCAACACAGTCGGGAAAAGCTTTACCGTACTGTCCGACTGCTAATACCGAACTTCTTAAAAAAGCAAATGTTGAGTTCGAGAATCAGGATATCAGGGAATTCGCCAGGCAGGCTTCAATTCAGGAGGGCGAAGGTTACCGGAACAGAAGTCCGCAGAATACCTGTCCTGAACCCTGTAAACCACGGCTTCTTGAGATAGTTGAATTCGCGAAAAAAATGGACTTCAGTAAGCTGGGGCTTGCTTTCTGCACAGGTCTTTCAAGAGAAGCTGGAGCTATAGAGAGTTTTCTGACCGAAAAAGGTTTTGAGGTTGTCTCTGTAATCTGCAAGGCAGGAAGAACGAAGAAAGAATTCATCGGAATCAAAGACAGTGAAAAAATCAGACCGGGAACAGATGAATCGGTGTGCAATTCTATATTTCAGGCTATGGTTCTCAATGAAGCGAAAACGGAATTCAATATAATGATTGGTTTGTGTGTCGGACACGATTCACTGTTTCTGAAATACTCTGATGCTTTTTGTACTGTCCTTGCAGCAAAAGATCGGACTTCAGCACACAATCCTCTAGCAGCGGTCTATACTCTGGAAAGCTACAGTCGGTATCTGAAGGAAGATTAGATCTGGCAGAATTTGCACGCCAATCCGGCCATGTTTGCTATGCTAATCAATTCCTCGCGGTGCTTATCAACAACATCCGAATCGATCTTCGAGAATCTCACAGTCAATTTGCTACCATCAGTACGAACGCGAAATCTTCCCTGTACTAAAGGCCGAAGCGGAGCTTCCATTTTTTCTACAAGCTCAACAAGTTCTAAAGTAATCGAGTGCCCCTCAACAATCCTTGTAGCAAGACATGAATCTGAAGGCTTTTCTGTTCCGCAGGCCGCAAGTGCGGCAGCCATTCTGCCGATGTCCGCCTTTCCCATACCGGCTTCAAGGAAAGGATGAATAATTCCGTACTCCCTGGCAGCCGCCAGACCTGGTCTGTACTCTTCCTGATCATCAGTATTCGTGCCGTCCATTACCACAGCGTATCCAAGAGATCGGGCTTTCTCCCGAAGTTTCCTGTAAATTTCCCGCTTACAGATATAGCAGCGCTCAGGTGTATTCTTTCTGAAAATCGGATTATCCAGCAGATTTACGTTCACAAAAATCGATTCTATTCTGATTTCAGCTGCAACTCTTTGAATAGAATTTCTGTAGAATCCCGCAAGAAACGGTGAATCCGCGGTCAGTGATACAACATTTTGCGGATTAAGAACATCGACCGCAGCTCTCAGAAGAACTTCGCTGTCGGCACCACCAGAGAAGAGTATCGCGCAGCGAGAAGCATCAAGCAAAAATATCTTCAGCGAACCCGGGACAATCACAATTACTCCTCTGGTTTATACTATGTCCTGCCACTTATAATATGATGGCTATATAGAGAAATGTCCCTGATAAATTAGGTGGTCTATGAAAATAGCTGTTTTCGATCCTTTCTGCGGTGCTTCCGGGAATATGATTCTCGGTGCTCTTATCGATGCCGGTGCAGATCAGTCAGGTTTGAATGAGATGCTTTCAAAGCTCAACCTGAACGGCTGGAAAATCGCCACGGAAACAGTTTCTAAAAAAAGCCTAAGAGGGACTTATGTCGAGGTACAGGTTCCACTCGAAACCGAAGCAAGAAAACTTCGAGATATTGAAAAAATAATCAGGAATGCAAATTTACCTGAATCTGTCACCGGTAATAGTCTCAAATCGTTTCAGAAGCTTGCCGAAGCGGAAGCGGAAGCTCATGGAATACCTGTAAACGAAGTTCATTTTCACGAAACAGGCGCGATGGATGCCATAATTGATATAGTGGGAAGCTTCTGTTGCCTTCATCTGCTTGGAATTGAGAGGGTTTTCTCTTCTCCCATTGCGACTGGAACAGGTACTGTAACCTGCGCGCACGGTACTCTGCCTGTTCCGTCTCCTGCAACAGTATCTCTTCTCAGAGGTGTTCCCACCTGCCCTTCCGGCATAAGATCTGAACTGACCACTCCCACCGGCGCAACCATACTTGTCAACGCAGTCGAATCATGGGGTACCCCTCCCCCCCTGATTCCTGTCAGTTCCGGAATGGGCGCCGGTATATTCGACCTGGAAAGACCCAATCTGCTTCGCGTTACGATTGGAACTCAGGCGGGGAGTATCGGATGTAATCATGATAATTGTATCGAATTAAGAACAATCCTGGACGATATGGATATGAGAATCTGGCCTGATACTGCTGATCTTATTCTCGAATCCGGAGCTTTTGACTGCTATGCGGCAATGTGTATCGGCAGAAAAGGCAGACCTTCAATCGAGGTAACTGTTCTTTGTCCTTCTTCGATGAAGGATGATGTCATTGAATGCATTTTTCGTAATACAACAACTCTCGGAATAAGGATTCGGGAAACAGAAAGGGCTGTCCTTGAAAGGGATTTCATTGATGTA
Organism: Candidatus Aegiribacteria sp.; assembly: GCA_021108435.1. NCBI lineage: Bacteria > Pseudomonadati > Candidatus Aegiribacteria > Candidatus Aegiribacteria sp. The sequence goes on along the minus strand of JAIOQY010000035.1, from coordinate 10,507 downwards.
TCGACAGAATTCGGTACGATTCCTGTCAAAACAGGTATCTTTGAAGATGAAATAATACATTTGGAGCCCGAGTATGAAGATTGCGCGACTGCATCAAGAACTTATAATGTTCCAGTGCAGACTGTTATAACCGCGGCAAGAATCGCGGCTGATCAATTGAAAAAGGGAGGGTGATTCTTCTGGAAGATTATTCAAAAGACCTCCCGATGACATCTCTGGGCAGGAAGAAAATACGATCAACAGCGTTGTTCCTTCTGGCGCTTGTACTATCGGCTTTCTTGATCAGTTTCCTTTTTTCTCTCAATCCGGAACCTCCCAGCGAGAGTATTCTTTCAGATGTTGATGATTTTCCGCGGGAGCATATCTGGTTCAACAGCAGCGAACCTCTGAGTATTTACAACCAGCTCAGAAGACATGTAGTCGTTGTTTTCTTCTGCAGGATGTCTACTCTTTCAGATGTTCAGTATTTCACATTGCTTAAGGAGATTCAAACTGAATTCGAAGAACAGCCTCTTGTTGTGGTGATTGCATTGGAAACATCCGAAAGCTCTATCGAAGAACTGGAAAGCATCGTTAATGACTGGGGCATTGATTTTCCAGTGATCGTTGATAACCGAGGGATTGTATCAAACCGGTTCAATGTCAGTTCATACCCTGCTTTGCTGGTTCTTGACTCACAGGCGAGAGTATCCGCAAGATTCTACACCGGATGGGAACAGGCTGATCTTAAAGGCATTGTTGAAGATCTCCTCCAGCTGGAGGGAGCCATGCGACCTTCTCCGAGTCCGGTTTTCAGACCGGATGGAGAATCATTCATTCCGAATTCACTTCGGGCGGAATCCTGACCGGTTTGAATCTCTCGAACGATCTTACGCGGCAAAGTATAATTCACTTCCTTGAGGGTGAAGGACCCGATTCTGAGCTGTTTGAGGCTGCGAGAGCTGCTCTTCTGGAATCAGCAGGTTCCGGTGTTTTTCTCAGAGGAATTATTGAACTGTCAAATAATTGCAGGAAGAACTGCCTCTACTGCGGACTCAGAAGAGATAACAGAAACTTTTCTCGATATACGATTCCTTTTGATGAAGTTGTTAACGTATTTGAATCAGGATACTCGAAGGGTTTGCGCTCTTTTCTGCTTCAATCGGGGGAACTGCTTGGAGCTATGCATATTGACCATATAGAGAGGATACTCCGATGGGTTTCTGGAAACCTTGAGGGAGTCAGGATGGTGCTTTCAACCGGAGAACTCCCTATCAGGGTTTTGGAAAGACTTAAAAAAGCAGGCGCTCACAGGTACCTTCTGAGGATTGAGACTTCTACGCCGGAATTGTATGAAAGATTTCACCCTGACGATGGTCTTCACAAATACGATGACAGGTTGCGTACTCTTCAGATGATCAGATCAACAGACTGGCAGACCGGAACTGGTGTCCTTATCGGCCTGCCTGGACAAACTGCTGAGAATCTGGCCGATGATCTGCTGTTCATGAAAAAAATGGATATTGATATGTGCGGTATGGGACCCTATCTTGAGCATGAACAGACTCCTCTCTGGGACAGACGAGGTGAACTCAGCCGATGGGAGGAAAGGGAACTTCTGACACTGCGGATGATCTCACTGCTGAGAATTCTGCTTCCAACTATCAATATCGCTGCCACTACAGCTCTGCAGACTCTTGACCCTGAAGGTCTTGAAAAAGGTCTCATGGCAGGAGCGAACGTTGTGATGCCGAATCTCACCCCGATGAAATACAGAGAGAATTACAATCTTTACCAGGGCAAAGTGCATGTGAAGGACACCCTGGATGGAATTCTAAAAATACTGGAAAATCGATGCGGTGCGATTGGAAGAAATATTGAACTCGGAAATCCCGGGGATCCGCTTCATTTTGTAAATCGAATGAAAGCACAGGCAGGTGATTGAACTGAATAGTCATGAAGTGTATGAACTCCTTGAATTATTGAAGAAGGCTGGTATTTCCCCCGAAGAAGCTCTCGATATCCTGAATTCACAGCTTACTTCTCAACTGGGATTCGCAAGAGTGGATACGGGTAGAGGCGTAAGAGCTGTTCTTCCCGAGATCGTACTTGCTTCGGGGAAGGATTTCGAAGAAGTAAGAGCTGTAACTGAGAATCTCTTCAGCAGGGCAGGCCTTGCAATAGTATCCAGAGTTGAAGTTGAACTTGGCGAATACCTTCGGAAAGCTTTCCCGGATGGTTCCTATCACGAGAGAGCTCATATTTATACTCTCGGAAGTAACGAAACTGAATACAGGGAAAATGAGGGATCAGTTGCTGTTGTCTCCGCTGGAACATCAGATCTTCATGCAGCTGAGGAATCTGCTGTAATTCTGGAGACTATGAATGTTGATGTGAATCGATTTTATGATATCGGAGTAGCGGGAATCCACAGACTGGGACATATTCTTCCCGATCTTCGGACTAATTCTGTCTGCATCGTCTGCGCTGGAATGGACGCTGCTCTTCCAACTGTAATTGGAGGTTTGTACAAAGGACCTATAGTTGCAGTACCAACATCCACAGGATATGGTACCGCATTCAAGGGAGTCACTGCGCTCCTTTCGATGCTTAATTCATGCAGTCCGGGAATATGCGTAATGAATATCGATAACGGACTTGGCGCGGCGGCAGCTGCACTTAGAATATTGAGAGGAAACTATTAGCATGTATCTTGTAACCGGAGGTGCCGGCTTCATCGGCAGCAATATCGCAAGGAAAGCTCTGGCAGGAGGAGAGAAAGTCAGGATTCTGGATAATTTCTCAACCGGTCACTGGGCCAATCTGGCTGATATCAGAAATGATATCGAAGTAATAGAAGGTGATCTCCGCAGCTATCACATTGTACGGAACGCTATGGAAGACGTAGAAGTTGTCTTTCATCAGGGAGCGCTTCCCAGTGTTCCGCGTTCAATATCTGACCCGATAACAACTAATGAAGTGAACGTTCAGGGTACTTTGAATATCCTTCATGCCGCTCTGGACGCCGGTTGCAGACGGGTTCTTTTTGCTTCTTCCTCTTCTATTTACGGAGATGCCGATGAGCAGGTCAAAACCGAGGATCTTCACGTAAAACCCCTTTCTCCCTATGCCGTCAGTAAACTTGCCGGAGAGAAATATATGCAGGTTTTTCATCATATCTACGGACTGGAAACCGTTGCCCTCCGATATTTCAATGTCTTCGGCCCCTACCAGGATCCTGACAGTCCCTACTCCGCTGTTATTCCGCTGTTCATCAGAGCCTTCTATGAGAGAAGAAAGCCTGTGATAAATGGAAACGGCGAGCAGTCAAGAGATTTTACTTTTATTGCAAACGTAGTTCATGCAAATCTTCTTGCTGCAAATGCTCCTGAAGCTCCGGGAAGAATGCTGAACATAGCATGCGGAGACAGTATTACAGTAAACAGACTGGCTTCCGAAATAGCAAGATTAACGGACAGGGAAGATATTATCCCTCTTTATGGCCCGGATCGCCCCGGAGATGTAAAACACAGCAGGGCTGATATTTCTCTCGCTGAAAATCTTCTGGGATATGAACCTGTGGTCGCTTTTGAAGAGGGTTTGGAAAGCACCGTATCTTTCATGCTTGAGAACCTTCCATGATTAACGGCAGAACTAATGAATCTACTGGATACTGAATCGGTTGTTCTTGCAGATGGCGCCATAGGTGAGTACCTCTTCTCTCTTGGTTTTCCGGGTTCATATCTTGCATGTGAAGCGGTAATCAGATCTCCTGAAATACTGGGCAGCATTCACAGGGAATACGCCTTCGCAGGGGCAAAGATTCTCACCACTGATACTTTTGACGCAAATGTGCTGAAGCTGGATATGCATGGTCTGGCTGATAGATGCAGGGAGATCAACAGCAAAGCAGCAAAGCTTGCTGCAAGGATTCCGGACTGCATGGTCGCAGGCGCGGTTGGACCGCTTAACTCAGGCCGTTCTTTCAGCCTGGGACAAAGTGATCCTGATCATCTCCGCGAAGCTTTTGTTCCACAAATCGAAGGATTGCTCGAGGGTGGTGCTGAACTGATTCTTCTTGAGACTCAGGTTGATCCTCGGCAGGCAAGGCTCATATACGATATTGTTCGATCCATGTCCCTTGATATCCCGATTGCTGTCAGTTTTACATTCGGTCAGGACATCCTGACTCCATCAGGTTTCTCTGTGAACGATACTGTTGATGTGTTCAGGGATACAGATATCGTGATGCTTGGGGCAAACCATGGTATTGGCCCTCTTCAGTTCCTGGACATCCACCGGAGATTGAAATTGATATCGCCTTTCCCCATTCTTCTTGAGCCGAATTCCGGAACAGGCAAATATGTTGACGGTCGTTTTATCTTCCCTGACAATCCGGAACATTTCAGCAGATGCATGCTTTCATGTACGGACAGTGAAACAGCTCTGATAGGAGGTTGCTGCGGAACGACGCCTGCTTTCATCTCACTGCTTGCAGAAAGACTGCGGAATAAGGAGAAAACATCGGTAACTTCAGAATGGATTTCTGAAACGGGTGGTGAAGTTCCGGCTGTCAGAGCTTCTGATACTCCCCCGGGTCTTGCAGGGCAGTTAACCAGGAAGGATGCTCTTATTATCGAACTCCTTCCCCCCAGAGGAGGAGATTTCTCAACCTTCCTGTCTCGAGCTGAAAAACTTGAACAATTCGCTCCTGTAACAATAAGCATTCCTGATTCACCGATGGGCAGAGTAAGAGTCTCTCCATGCCTCGCTGGACTCTATCTCAGAGAAGAACTGGGCATTGAACCGCTTGTACATTTCGCTCTCAGAGACAGGAGCCTCACGCGGGTGCAGTCGGACCTGCTTGGTCTTGCCGGTACGGGCGTACAGGGTCTGTTTCTCATATCGGGTGACCCTCCTTCTCTTGGGGATTATCCCGAAGCGACAGCAGTCTATGATCTTACAACAGAGGAAACCCTGGAACTGATACAGCACCTTATAAACGGACTGGATTTCAATAAAAGAAGTATTGGGGCCGGAGCGGGATTTTTCCCAGGTACCGCGATCAGCCTGGGCGGTGAATCTCAACTTGAGAAAATAAAAAAAAGATGGGACAGGGGTTGCAGGTTTTTCATAAGCCAGCCCGTTTATTCTCTGGAAACAATTGAACATTCTGTGAAACTGATGAAGGAGTACCCGATCCTTCCCGCTCTCATGCCGCTTCGGAATAGAATATCCGCTGAATATCTGGCTTCAGAAGTTCCCGGTATTTCAATTCCGGATCATGTTATGTCAAAGATAGGATCTCTTGATGACAGGGATGTTCTTTTATACTCCGTTGATCTTCTCTCGGAACTCATGGAGCATCTGAGAGGTATCTCTTCAGGAGTTTATCTTGCGGGATCGAGAAAAGGAAGCCGTATGCTGGCAGAAGCATGGCGTTCGCAGAGATAATTCGTTTCAGCGAGCTTTTACCGCTATCAGTACATCGTTCATCAATCTCTGAAGAAGCAGTGGTTGGGGTATCTATCGAGAATAGTGCATATATGCTCGAACATGTCAGAAGCTTGACGGGAGTAGTGGAATGGTACAAGCACAAAGGCTGAGACAACTTCTACGTGAGAGGATAGTCTTCCTCGACGGGGGAATCGGAACAGAACTGATGAGGTCTGGAATGCCGGTCGGTGTATCTCCCGAGGAATGGGCTGCCGCTCATCCTGATGTTCTCAGGTCGATTCACCGTGAGTACGCCGATGCTCATGCTGATATCGTTCTCACATGTACTTTCGGAGGTACAGCGGCAAAACTTGGAAATCCTGATAATGTACGGGAGCTGAATTCTCTACTGGTTAAGATAGCTATTGATGAAGTCGGAGACAGAGTCATGGTTGCCGCCAGTATCGGACCCACCGGGAACATGATTCATCCATCGGGAAACATGACCTGGAAGGACGCCTACGATCTTTTCAGTGTACAAGCGAAAGCTCTCTCGACAGCCGGCATCGATATATTCTTCCTTGAGACTTTCTCCGATCCGAGGGAGCTGAAAGCAGCAGTTCTTGCCGTAAAAGACTCCGATCCGGACGCATTCATATCCGCCCAGATGACGTTTGGATCCGGAGGTCTGTCCTTATCAGGAACGTCACCCACAGCACTTTCTCTTCTGATGAACCAGCTTCCTGTTGACGCTACCGGGGCTAATTGCTCAACAGGTCCGGAAGAATTACTTCCGGTCATACAGGAGATGGCTCGTTTCTGCGAAAAACGGATAACTGTTGAACCTAACGCAGGTTTGCCTGTTGATGGTCATTATGAAATGAATCCTGAAAGATTCGCGGGATGGATGGAGGATTTCGCATGTAGCGGAGCATCAATAATTGGAGGATGCTGCGGCTCCGGCCCTTCACATGTACGGGAATATACTTCTCTTCTTGGCAGACGCCCCGCGAAAGTGATAAACACCGAAAAGTTCCTCGCTCTGACTTCGGTTGACCGTATAGTACCTGTGGGAGACAGAATGCTTACTGCAGGTGAATCCATCAATCCTACCGGAAAAACGCAGCTTCAAAAATCGCTTTCAGAGAGTGATTTTCTCGGTGTAGTCTCTCTGGCACGTGCTCAGGGAAGAGCAGATATAATTGACGTGAACCTTGGCCTGGAGAGAATTCTCCCCGAAGGGTTTGTTTGCGAACTCTTCAGTCACCTTTCCCTCGGCGCACCTCTTTCAATTGATCTGTCTGATCCGGTCAATATCGAAAAAGCCTTCAGCGAGCTTGGAGGAATCGGAATACTCAACTCGCTCACAGCATCAGAAGAATATATACTGGACAGAGTTGATACTCTCCTTCGCCACGGCGGATATATTGTTCTTCTGCCGATAGACGAAGATGGTCTTGGAGAAACTCCATCTGAAAGACTGTCGAAGATTGAAAAGGGCATCTCTATCCTGAGGAAGGCGGGTTTTCCGGAAGACAGAGTGATTGCCGATCCTATCGTAAAACCTCTGGGTACAGGCGCAGACGCGGGAATAACCCTGGAAACTCTCACACTCCTGAAGGATCGAGGGCTTCTGACTATTGCCGGAATCTCCAATATCTCTCATGGACTTCCTGAGCGGAGTGGTATCAATGCTGCTCTTCTGTCTGCTATGGCCGCGTATGGGCTCGATATCGCTATCATCGATGTGCTTGATTCGATGATGCTGGAGGCCCACACGTACTCACAAATACTGCTGGGCAAACTCGAACCGGTCGAGAGAAGACTGCCTGAACTTGATGCACAGGGAATATCGCCGGATTTCATGGGAATACTCAGGAAAAACATCATTATTGGTGATAGAAGGCAGACGGAGTCAGCCGGAAGAGAGCTTCTTGAAAGCGGTGTATCTGCGAGTGAAATCCTCGAGAAATGCCTGGCCAGCGCTATGGAGAAGGTTGGCGATCTCTACAGCAGAAGAAAGCTTTTTCTTCCTCATCTTATAGCCGCTGCTGATGCGTCGAAAACACTGATGACTCTTCTTGAACCGCACCTTACGAAGGATGGAATACCGGAATACAGAGGAAAAGTTATTCTGGCATCTGTCAGGGGTGACATACATGACATAGGCAAGAATCTTGTAGCACTGTTTCTCAGGAATGCAGGTTTTGAAGTAATCGATCTTGGAAAGGATGTTCACGCAACAGTCATCGCAGAGAAGGCTGAGGAAATTGATGCTGATATCATTGCTCTCTCCGCGCTGATGAGCACAACAGCCCCGGAAATGGAGAAAGTAGTGACCGTCGCGAAGGAGAGGAATCTTAAAGCCCGGATTCTAATTGGAGGTGCTGTAATCACGGAGGAATACGCAAAATCCATCAGTGCCGATGGATACGCCCGTGACGCCTACCAGGCAGTACTTGAAGCCAAACGTCTGGTGCCACCCACCAATAAACAACACAAATAAACGGTGTCATATAGCAGACAGTCATTGGGGACACGCAGCAGAGCCTGCATGTCCCCTAGTGCTATTGAATCTCTAGCAGATAAATCTGCTGGTACCCGCAGGCAGGATCTTCCGCATAAGCAAGAATACCATGTGAATCAATGAAGAAACGCCAAGAACCGCCATCAGGCGGGTTTCCCGCCACTACTGCCGTAAAAAGTTGTTTCCCTGTAGCATCGAAAACATCGAAAGTGGGCGTAATCGGTCCTCCTCGAAGTACCCAGATGTTTCCTTCACCATCAATTTCGATTCCTCTGATCAATGGTTTATAGGGATCCGGGTTCAGCTCAGGGAAATCATCGCCCATAATAGCGGCCTTTGATTCAAGGATGTATTTCTCAATCTCCAGTTCCTCTTCGGTACGAAGTACCGGTTCCAGATCCAGTTCCAGTCTGTTGATCTCATTCCCGTCCGGGTCATAGATCATAACAACTGCTTCTTCTGCAGAACGGGGAGCAATATATACATTTCCATTGAAATCAGCTGCTATATCATAACCGTACCAGAGTAATTCTATCAGCCCGGCCATATCGGAAGGATCGAAGGGAACTGTGTCTTCAATATAGGTCTTCAGAGGCTCTTCAGAACCGTATTCGTACTTTGATATAGAAACCAATATCCGTGCTTCTCCTGTGGATGTGTCGAATGTCAGATCCTTCCGAACATATGAACTGTCCTCTGCACCTTCTAAACATGTGGGAGGAGAGCCGAATGACTGTTCGGAACCGAGCCATTCTCCTGTAGCGTAATCGAACTGATGAAGACCGAGAATCTCACTTCCCTCACCGGACATGAATATGTGTCCGTCCTCTGATATCGAAAGAAAAGCTGCATCCTGGAGTTCCCCTGGACCGTTTCCCTTTTTGCTGATCTGCCTGAGGTACTCACCGGACGGTGAGTATACCCGTACACATGATCGTGAGCAGTCCAATACGGCAATATTACCGTCGGGACCGTAGAAAAGACCTTCCAATGCTCCCATGACATAAAGGGAGTCACCCATTTCTATACCGAGTGAGTCTACAAGAATGAGTGAAACTGTCCTGACTTCCTCAACTACTTGCAGCGTTTCGTCCTGATCCGGTTCACTCCCGCCGCAACTTATCAATAACAGAAGTGATACCAGTGTTGCTACAGCTATTTTCCTCATGTTATATCTCCTCGTTTGGAATCAGTAATATTTCAGTTCTTAATATAAGAGCGTTTCCCATAGACACATAATTTCCTACCACCGTGCAGTGTATTTGTTTCTAATATCGTTATTGTAGGGGATACGCACCAAAGAGTCCTGCTTTTTGGGGACATGCACCAGAGAGTGCATGTCCCCGATGCTATTGCATCTCAAGCATATAGATTTTCTGGAAGCCGGATGCAGGATCTTCCGCGTACGCAAGTATTCCGTTCTCGTCCATATAAAAGCGCCATGTGCTTCCATCAGGGGGATTGCCGGCAACCCGTGCAGTGTAGAGGAATTCCCCTGAACTGTCAAACACGTTGAATGTCGGGATTGAAGGCCCTCCCTGAAGTACCCAGAGGTTCCCGGATCCGTCTACTTCCAATCCCCGGATAAGAGGTTTGTATGGATTCGGCTCCAGACCAGCCGGATTCTCATCGGAGGCAATGGCTTTAGCGCGGAGGATATTCCTCTCCATTTCCATCTCATCTTCAGTTCTTGCTACCGGCTCAAGATCAAGCTCAAACCGGTATTTCTCCTGACCGATGGAATCGAAGGCTATGACAAGCGCTTCTTCAGTCGATCGGGGAGCTATATATACGTCTCCATCAGCAGTTGCTGCTATGTCGTAACCATACCAGTCGAGTTCCAGCATTCCGACATCGTCAGAAAGATCGAAGCGAACTGATTCCTCGTAATAAGTCTGAATTGGTTCTTCCAGACCGACTGCATGCCTGGCTATTGATATAAGCAGCCAGGGTTCTCCGTCTTTCATCTCGAATCCGATGGTCTTGCGCACATAGGAGTTTTCCTCTGATCCCTCGAGACAGCTGGGGGGAACGAAAGTATGCTCGGATTCGAGCCATCTGCCGGTGAAATAGTCGAATGCATGAACTCCATACTCGGAACTGCCTGTTCCCGACATGTAAACATGCCCATCCTCTGAGATAGCCAGAAAAGTCACACTCTGCAGTTCGCCTGGACCGTTTCCCCTGTTGCCTATCCGTCTGAGATACTCCCCTTCGCGTGAATAGATCCGCGTACATGATCTGCCGCAATCAAGAACTGCAATATTACCATCAGGCCCGAACGCTACGCTTTCTACTCCGCCCATCACATAGTTGGAATCACCCTGTTCAACTCCGATGGAATCAACAGGTACCAATACGACGGATGGTTCTGATTCAACGGCTACCGTGGCATCTGTCCCTTCCTGCATGCTCTTTCCACAGCTTATAAGCGCGAATACTGCCAGTGACATTACAGTGATATTCTTGAACATTTGATGATATCCTTTCTTAATAATACTAACAAGTTAATACTAGAGAAAAACAGAATGTCAAGTATTTCACCAAATTTGATTACTAAGATCC
>JAIOQY010000034.1 GCA_021108435.1 Candidatus Aegiribacteria sp. | reverse complement strand
TCTGAATTAGAAATTGTTGGTAAATGAACTGGACAGTGAATATAGCGGGTTATATCGTATACTGGGTGTTATGGAATTGCAGCGGACAAGTGTTACAGCAGTACATAAGGTCAGTATCGAGATTGAGGAAACATGCAGAAAATAGTGTTGTTATAGTATTCGCAGTTCATCAGTCTAATAAGATGGTTCAATAACTTTAAATCTTATGGTATCTGCCGCAAAAGCACTGCCCTCGTAGTAAGCCGTAACAATAAGTTCCCTCGTGCCGGCATTGACGAAGATATTGTCATGATAGCTGTACTTCAGACCGGTGCCGAATGCGTAGAGGTTACCGTCGGTGGCAGCGATGTACATTACTCCATCGGTAATAGCCGGGCTGGATTGAATTCCATTGAAACCTCCACAGGTATCGTAACTCCAGACCTCAGTCCCTGATCGAATGTCCACTGCATGTATAGTGGCAATGGAATCAACAGTCATCCTCTGGCAGTCACCCCAGAATACAAGACCATCGGCTACTCCGGGGGATCCGTGCAGGTAATCGCCAGTTGGAATCTCATACTCCCATTGAATATCCCCATTACTCCTGTCGACAGAATAAATGCTCCGCTCCAGATTACCGAATAATATGCTGCCTTCATGAATAGCGGGAGTTGATTCTATGTATGTGAACTGTGACGATTCCCAGACAGTAGTTCCTGTTGCGGCATCAATAGCGAATAGAGAACCGGTCATTGTGCCTATGTAGATCGTACCGTCTGCTACAACGGGAGATGAATCCCATATATTTCCACACTTGTTGGCCCATACGATTTCACCGGTACTGGTATCAAGCGCATACAGGGAACCTTCATTCCATCTCCTGGGCACTGGAACGGAGACAAAAAGCAGACCGTTCCAGGCTGTCATGCTGCTCACGCTCAGAAGAGTATCCGAGGATTTCCAAATTTCATCTCCGGTAGCAGCATCCAGGCTGTAAACAAAGTTACCATCCACAAACAATCTTCCATTATGAGGAACCGGAGGTCCGGAAAACCTGCTGAAGCTGTCTCCGAAAGACCATATCTTTGCGCCGGTAAGGGCATCCAGGCACCAAATCGAGTCAGAAGCCAGGTAAACCATATTGTCCTTTACATGCATTGCATCATCAATTTCATCGCCTATGTTCTCGAACCGCCAGATCTCTTCTCCGGTAGCAGCACTCAGGCAGTATGCTATCTCATCTTCCTCAGAGGCAAAGTAAACCCTGCTGTTGACAATTACAGGAGAGACAAACTCATGATAAGTGCCACTTATCGGAGCGGTCCAGAGAATAGTGTTATCGTGCGGGGCCGGTGACTCCGAATAGCCGGTACGGTTGTCGTTCGCCATGTAGGTGTACCAGTCGGTGTTCAACCTGGGAATATCAACAACTGATTGTCCGTTGAGGGAGTAGTGAACAGAGTCGGGCAGCTCATTTTCATTTTCTACAATAACTCTGATATCAAGCCTGTCATCGCTATAGGTTTCACCATTTTCCGGATGAATAATAGTAAGGCTGGTATTCGATATCAGGAGCGCTACAAGAAGAGTTACACAACTCATATCATCCTCCATTTACTTCTGCGGTCGGGCATTTACACCAGTTTACATTGTCGGACCCGAAAGGAATTGTGTCCGCTCCCAGATTGAACCACGGAGGTCCCTGGCACATCAGTTCGCATGGTTCCACCCAGAGGTACGTTCCCGGCGGGTGAGGCAGGATCGATGAGATCATCACAGAAGTATCAGGTAAGAAAGTGTATATGGAATCCGATGCGGTGGTAAGTGTGTAGAACCACGGATCGTTATCGCGTCCGGGAGTGTTGCTGAGTATCAGAAGATCACCATTACTTCTGAAAGGTCCATTCATTACAAAATCATCCCCAAAGCAGCAGTTAGTGTCGTCTATCAGAAGTAAATAATCAGAATACTATCCTGAATCAGCGGTTACCGGAACGCTCACAATAAGCAATAACATTATTGAAAAAACGAAACTGGTAGCATACTTTCCACCTTTGTAATCAGTAATCGATATTGTATCATTTACTTTCTCATCGAACAAATAATGAAGAAATTCCTTTAATCCGACAAGTGCTACATGAATCTTCAGTGAAGCGCTAATCTAAATTTGGTACATTCGCTGTGCTGACTACTGAGATTGTATTCACTTCGGTAGAGAGGAATATTGTGATGTGTGGAAAGAGGTATCCCTGTTATTTCATTCAGCCCGAAAGTCAGTTCAGCTTAAGGCATTTTCCTGATTCATGATGTCCACAGGCATCAAGTACGACCAGATAGCAGCCGTCTGGTGTGTCCTGTGATGGGTTCCACATCGCTGTATGCGATCCCGCAGGGAGCTGGTCACTGACAATTATTTCAATCACTCTTCCGGAGAGATCAAAAATCGTCAGCTGTACATTGGTCTGCTCCGGTGTGCTGTAAGAGATGTATAAGTCGGATGAAAACGGATTAGGTCCAATAGATCCCAGAGCAGGCAAAGGGCTTCCTTCTGTTTCTTCTTCTATTCCAGTTTCAGGATCCAGCTTTATAAGATAGAAATCAGAGTAGCCTGCACCGTAGGATACAGTACATCCACCGACGATGTATCCGCCATCGGTAGTCTGCTGGATTGATTCGCCGGGGTCATTATTTGAACCCCCTACGGTCTTTGTCCACAGTGTATCTCCACTGGAGTCCGTTTTTATTAGATAGACATCAGAGCCGCCTGCACCGAAGGATAAAGTATACCCACAGATAATGTAACCACCGCCGATTGTCTGCTGGACAGAGCAGCCGCAATCATATGCATAACCCCCGAAGATCTTCGTCCAGAGGGTATTTCCAATAGCATCCGTCTTTATTAGATAAACATCCTCTCCGCCTGCGCCATACGATTCGGTTGATCCCGAAACAATGTAGCCCGCATCGGTTGTTTGCTGCACATCGTAACCAACATCGTGATTATTACCCCCGAAGGTTTTCGTCCAGAGCGTATCTCCACTGGAGTCCGTCTTTATGAGGTAGACATCATCGCCGCCTGCACCGTAGGAATCAGTGAATCCCGTGATAATGTAGCCCTCGTCGATTGTCTGCCGGACGGAGAAGCCATATTCCCACTCATACCCTCCAATGGCTTTTGTCCACAGCGTATCTCCACTGGAGTCCGTCTTTATGAGATAGACATCATCGCCACCTGCACCGAAAGAGTTCGTGGATCCCGTAACAATGTAACCCCCATCGCTTGTCTGCTGAACAGAATAGCCTCGATCATATCCGCTACCTCCGAAGGTTCTCGTCCATAGCGTATCTCCACAGGAATCCGTCTTTATCAGATAGACATCAGAGCTTCCGGCACCGAAGGAGCTAGTAGATCCTCCAATAATATAGCCCCCATCGGTAGTCTGCTGAACAGAGAACCCGGGATCATAAGCATTCCCTCCGAAGGTTCGTGTCCACAGTGTATCTCCACTGGAGTCAGTCTTAACAAGGTAGACATCATAATTGCCTGAACCGTAGGAATTCGTATATCCCGCAAGAATGTAGCCCCCGTCGGATGTCTGCTGGACAGAGTAAGCAAGTTCATATTCAGCACCCCCGAAAGTATTCGTCCATGAAATATCAGGTGCTTGAGCATATAAGCTCTGAGTACAAAACAAAATCGCGAATCCAGCAACAAGTAAGAAAGAACTCATAGTTTGAGCGCTCCATTCTATAAAAGATGATGTACATTAATGACGATTGCCGGCATTCTACATAAAGTCAAACCCCGGGACACGCATTTCCTGCACATCATATAATGCCATGTACTGCTTATATATAGACAAATCACCAGCGCAAAACAATGCAGGTTTTAGCAGCCTGCCTGCCTCAACTTAAAAAAAATCCGTCCGGAAGTACAGGAACGGGCTAACAGATTTATTGGGACTGCACTTCATTTGGAGTATACTAATCAGGATGGAATTACTGGTAGAACTGCTCTACGTTTGGTACTCAGGAGGGCTTGGATGCAAAGATACGGATGTTTCAAAATAAGAACCACCTGCAGCAGCTGCGGTCAATCCATTCCGATTAACGGCCCCTATAGAAGGCTTTTCTGTACGGCCTGTTTTGAGGAAATGACGCTTTCACCGGATAGAATAGCTGGCTTTCTCAACGATTTTGAAGAGGAGTATGAAGGTTTGACCGAGGGGCAAGGGCGGGGGGGAACCCTCATGTCCGGAGGAGGTACCTTCAAATACAGCTACTGGAGACTGGAACCCCGTTGTTCTTCCTGTAAGAAGCCTCTTTCAATTCCGGAGGTTCAGGACAACTCCATTCACAGATGTGCTGAATGCGAAGCTCCGTATTATTTACTATCAATCCCTGAATGGCTTCAGAAACCTGTACCCTCCGCCAGGTTCTGCTGCACTCTGCAGCCTCCTCCCAAAGGAGATACTGACGATAAGGGAATAGAAATTGATGAGGATTCAACTAAGCCGGTAGTAATGTCCTGCCCCCAGTGTGCGGGGGCGCTATCCGTTTCAGCGCGAAGCGAGAGAATAATGGAATGCAGCTACTGCAATTCGGAAGTATACGTTCCAGATGCTATCTGGAAAAGACTTCATCCTGTAAGAAAAACCGAGGAGTGGTTCGTCTGTTTTGAAGGTAAGAACATGAAACAGCTCCAGGTGGATAGACGGGTCAGGGATATTGAGGAGGAAAAGGAAGAGCTGATGAAATGGCGTTTGAGAAACGCTCCGATAAGAGTAAAAAACAAACTGAGAACTGCTCTGCGTATTCTGGGAGTATTTATTGCCCTGTCTATAATGGTGAGTGTTCTGATCACTCTGACGGGGAACGAAAAACAGGATGTTTCAGAACTGTATTCCAGATATGCTCCTTTCTTCATAATACCTGTAGCAGTTGGGATTCCCCTCTGGTTAGCTTTTAAAGGCATATTCTCATCAAATATCGGAAAGGGCAAGGAGTGCAAGCAGGCAATTGCCAGGCTTGCCGAGAAGCACAGCTGGACACATGACGGAGCTGAATACAAGAGCACTCTCGGTTCTATCAACGCCAGGTATCGTGGAAGGGATATTGAAATAAATCCCAGTGATGACTACGCAATAGAAGTCGAGATCAACGATTCTCCATTCTACATCAAGACCGATCCCCCCGGTTATCCGCAGGATGGTGTTCAGCGATTTACTACAGGCGACCGCAGGTTCGATAACCTCTTTCCTATCCGTTACGCAACACCTGAGCTTGCGGAAAGAATTGAGAATTCGGTTGACGAGGCCAGGATTGTTCTAGCTCCGGTTTACTGGTTCCTTGACAGATGGCAGCAGAAACTGGGCAGATTCAAAATTGATTGGAGCGATGCTGCTGTACATCTTGCCCCTGGTCATGGAGAGATGAGTGGAAACAGTAATAAATATCTGCTTGCGGAGGATCTGGAGTCACTTCTGGAGGATATGATTGTTCTTGCAACAGGCATCGATGCAATCGCTTCAGGAATAGAGCCGGAACTTCCATAATTGCGATCTGAGATAACCTGTTAAATCAGTCGAACACATAGGTTAAACTTGCAGTCTAAGGTCAGGGCATAGCGCTCTCTATATCAGAAAGAGTTCCTGAAATATCTGAAAGCTCATCTGACACATCGTCTATGTATTCAGCTATCTCTCTGAGGTAATAGCTGTCTCCAAAGCCGCTTGAGCTGTCCCATTCAGCGTATGCCGCTCCGGGTGATATCAGATATCCAACAAGGAACACTACAGCCATGACAACAAGAACCACGCAGGTAGCAAAGGCTTTCTCAAAACCGTTCTCGAACGTTACATCAACCTTCATCTCCATACATCCTCTCAAAGTGAAAGTTATGCAGTTGGAATAAATTCCTTACGGAACTCTTCAAGTTCAGTTACTCTATTGATAATGATAGATGCCATGCAAGTGTTAGCTTTTCATTCCCACCGGAAGAAACGAGCTGAGACCAGTATTCCGCAAATGAGAACACCCGTCAGGACCGCAAGCTGAATCGGATAATCCCACAGGTGTCCTCCAAGCCACAGACCTTGCAGGAGTTTTATCACATGCGTCAAAGGCAGTACCTGTGCGAATGTCTGGAGGAATGGTGGAAGCATATGGAACGGTAGAGCGGCACCGGACAGAAAGAGCATCGGGAAATAAATGATGTTTGCCGCCATGACCCCGCTTCGTGCTGTAGGGGCAAGACTGGCAGGAATAAAACCGAGAGCGGAGATGCTCAGTGCGGAAAGCACGAATGCGAAGATTACCTCGGGAAGAGTACCCCAGAAGTGAAGATCGAAAACCACGATCCCCGCAATGAGAAGAAGAATGACTCCGCCGATTGTGATAGCGAACACAGCCACAACCTGGGCCATCAGGATCAAAACAGGTGTAAGTGGCGCAGCCCTGAACCTCCTGAGTATTCCCCTTTCCCTGTAAGCGGAAAGGTTTGCTGTAAGGCCCATTATCCCGCTGGTCAGGATAACCATTCCGATGAATGCCGGAACGGAGAAATCTATATAGCCGAATGTTTCTCCAGGGAAGGGATCGTTGCCCCAGATGCTGCCGAAAAGCATCATCAGCATCAGCGGGAAAATCAGAGTGAAGAAGAAAGCCGAAGGCTCCCGCAGATAGAGAAGAAACTCAACTGTAGCAAGTTTTCTGAATCCGGACATCAGTTCCTCACCTCTTTTCCCGTTACCGCGAGGAACACGTCTTCCAGTGTCGTTCGCTCGGTACGGAAATCATCCAGAGCGGTGTCCAGACGTATGAGTTTCTTCACAATCTCCAGTACGACACTGCTGTCTCGGATCGTGCATGTGATCCTGTCTCCATCCCTCTCGACGGAAAGAATACCGGAGATTTCATTCAGTGTTGATTCTGAAAAATCTCCCGATGCAGTGAAGATGACCCTGATGCCAAATCCAAGCGACGAGATCAGTTCATCCGGGGTATCGAGCGCTATTATTCTGCCTTTATCGATTATCGCAACTCTGTCACACAGTTTTTCAGCTTCATCCATGTAATGAGTTGAGAGGAAGATAGTTCTGCCCTCATCCCTGAGCCTTGTGACAAGTTTCCAGATTATCCTTCGTGCCTGTGGATCTAGACCGCTTGTCAGTTCATCCAGGAAGAGGATCTCGGGGTCTCCTATCAATGCCAGAGCTACAAAGAGCCTTCTCTTCTGTCCTCCGGAAAGATCGGAGAAATAAGCCTCGGATTTATCCATCAGAGCGAGATGATCGAGGATATCCCTCCATTCGAGTGTTCTGTTGTAGAAGGAAGAAAAGAGTTCCATTGTTTCGCGGACTCTGATCCTGTCCGGCAACTCAGATTCCTGCTGCTGTATACCGAGTCTCTGACGAAGCTTCAGCCCCTGTTTAATAGGGTCCAGTCCCAGAACGCTCAGAGAACCCGAATCAGATTTCTTCATACCGACGATACAGTCCATCGTAGTTGTCTTGCCTGCACCGTTCGGACCTACGATTCCGAAGATCTCACCCTTGATCACTGAGAAGCTTATACCGTCAACGGCCTTTACATCACCGTAAGATTTTCTGAGGTCATGAACGCTGACGACTTCAGGTGACTGTTCTGGCATTCAAGTTCCTCCACAATGACTCCGGGACGGGGATTCAGTTTCATAAAATTTCCTGGCAATAATACTCCTGTCCGGCATTCATGACCATAGTCAGTTTCCATTCGTGATACCCTCGATCCCGTCTAATTGGAGACGAAATC
>JAIOQY010000033.1 GCA_021108435.1 Candidatus Aegiribacteria sp. | reverse complement strand
GGAATTATCCGTTAATAAAATAACAGAAATCCGGATTGGGTTTCATTACATGGCGGTTACGGTAATTCAGAATTGTATTTACATGGCGTTCCGGATACGACCTTCCATTGACATGAAACCCCGAACTGGTCATATTTCTATCCAGTAGAGTTGAAAAGTGGTTACAAAACGGGAAGCTTGAGTAAAAATGTTTGAAAAGATCAAAGGAATTATCCTGGATTTCCAGGATTTCAGTGTTGATACAGGCGTTCCCCGACAAATTAGCATTGAGTCAATTCCCGGGAAGGCAACTATCTGTATGGGAGTTCACCGCTGCGGGAAATCAACCTATATGCTGCAATTGATTGATCAACTTCTGTACAGAGGAACCTCCGCTAAGAATATCCTTTACATCAATTTTTTCGATGATCGTCTCTGCAACCTCACCGAGGAGAATCTTGACCTTGTGCTGGAAGCCTACTATTCGCTTTTTCCTGACAAGAAGAATACTGAAACCGTTTACTGCTTCTTTGATGAAATTCAGGTAGTCAAAGGCTGGGAATCGTTTGTTGACCGCATTCTCCGCACTGAAAAGTGTGAAATTTACATTACAGGCTCTTCATCAAGAATGCTTTCAAAGGAAATTGCTTCGGGTATGCGGGGGCGGTCACTATCCTGGGAGCTGTTCCCGTTCTCATTTAAAGAGTTTCTCAGCTACAGGAAGATTTACATACAGGAACACATCTCCACAAAGAAGAGATTTCTCATACAAAACGCATTTGAGGAATACATGGAATGCGGGGGATTTCCTGAAGTAGCCGGACTGAGTTCAAGGCTTCGAATAAAAATACACCAGGAGTATCTGCAAGCAGTCCTGTTCAGAGACCTTATTGAGCGGCATGATATTTCCCACCCGAAGGCTGTTTTGGATCTCGCACATCGGCTTATGGATAATACAGCTTCGCTTTACTCATTGAATAAACTCTACGGTTTCCTGCATTCTCAAGGGCACAAAGTACCGAAGCATTCCGTTGCAGATTACCTTAACTGGTTTGAAGACTCATACTTCTTTTTCACTGTTAGGCTGTTCGACGCTTCCCTCTCTCGCAGTAATGCGAACCCCAAGAAGATTTATTGCATTGATCATGCTATGGTTACCTCAACCGCCTCAGGAATACTTGTCAACAGCGGCCATCTGCTTGAGAATCTTATCTTCATCACCATCCGTCGCACAACAGAATCGATCTTCTACTACAGAACAAAGAGCGGCCTTGAGGTTGATTTCATTGTGCAGATGCTCGATCACTCCAGAAAACTCATACAGGTAAGCGAATCTCTGAAAGACCCTGTTACAAAAAAGCGCGAAGTAAAAGCTCTTGCCACAGCCATGAAAGAGCAGAGCCTGACAACCGGTACAATTGTAACGCGGAATGATACCGGCACCATTAAAACGAACGCCGGGGTAATCCAGGTGATTTCAGCCTGGAAATTCCTGCTTGAGACGACGGTAGAACATTGAAACAGGTTTCTGTCTTATGGAAATAATCGAAAGGAGTCACATGTTAAGAATATTCGTTGGAGTTGTTTCGCTGAGTCTTCTGCTTGTAACTGGATGCGGGGGTGATCAGCCTCAGACTGATGATACAGCAGGAGGTAATGTCATACCGGAAGAAACCGCTGATGAAACAGTGGAAGAGGCTGTTGAGGAAGCACCCCTTTATCCCGAAGGGAAATTGAATCCTGCAATGGTTACCCCGGATGTCGCTGTTGATGCCTGGGAACTGAATGACTCTTACTTCGCATGGATGGGAAAGGAGATAACGCTTGTTGCATATCCCTATATCTGGTACGGTGATGATACTGTAGTAGAGGATGAGCTTCGACTGGTTGCCGATCCCGAATCTACGGATGAGCTGGCCACAGCCATCTTCAATGAGCCTCTGAACAAGACTGTCATGCGGGGTGAGATCATATCCGTGCGAGGTATAGTGGAAGAGGGCTGGAACGGTCCTGAACTTACAGGCGCGGTCTTCATAGATCCGCCCGAAAGTTTTGAGAGGGTCGAAACAAGCCCCTGGGTATATACCGTTGAACCCATTCCCGTGGATCAGTTCAGCGAGATGTTCAATGTCTGGATGGGAAAGGAAGTAACCGTGGAGGGTTACTATCACTCCACAACAACTTCCACCACCGACTACGGTACTACCATCAGGATAGACCTTGCGGATCCTGAGGATACTTACACGAAATATGTAGCATGCGAAATGCTGGAGCCTCTTTCCGCTGTTTCAGAGTCACTGATAGTAGCGGATCGCGTTGGTGTTCAGATAAGAGGAACAATTGGAGACGCTTTCTTTGACCGGGTAAAGCTGGAAGGCTGTGTTCTGCTAAATAGATGATGAGTATTTGTCTGTGAGGGGGACATATGGGGACACACAGCAGAGGCAGGGTTTATGGGGGACACGCAGCAGAGGCTAGGCTTTATGGGGACACGCAGCAGAGGCTAGGCTTTATGGGGACACGCAGCAGAGCCTGCATGTCCCCTTATGATGGAGAGAATCATGCATTCAGAGAATAAGAAACTTTCTGTTTACAAGAGGGTGATCGGGTTTCTTTTAATCATTATTGTGCCTCTTGTCTTCTTCTTTCTGAGCGGGAAACTTTTCGGCCTGTTCACTTCTCTTGAGCGTCTTCAAGGTTTTTCTCATGCCAAAGGAATTATTAAAAGTGTTGCGCTTGCTGGTGCGTTCGGTGCTCTTATCTTAGCAGTGGTTGGGTATGCCGCAGTTCTTCTTACTAACTGTTTTACGTTTGATTTCAGCAGACCCTTCTTCGCGGGGTTCAAGAAGAAGCTCTATTTCATCCATATCGTTGTTGCTTTTGGGTTATCCCTCTCTGTCGGTTTATTCGTTTCTGTACCAGTTTCACCGATACTGGCTCGCCTTGGCCTGCCGGAGCCATTACCGTTCATCGCTCCTTTACTGATATCTCTGATCATCGTTCAGCTCATTCTGGTCTGGGTTAATATCTGGACGCCGCTGGACAGGATAATCGTCAGAAAAAGGGCAGCTGCGCTTGAAATCGATACAATCAGCCTTGAGAAAGGTATTTTTGTCGGGATCTCGGACCCTGATAAGAGCAGCTTTAAGAAGCTGACTCTAGTAGAAGATGATGTTGGAGTACTCCGGATAGAGCCGGCACAGCTGGTGTACAAAGGAGATACGGAAAACTTCGAACTGAAACGGGATAGCATATTGTCCGTTGAATGCAATGCGGACGCTGGAAGCATGCCATCATACGCGGGTGCGGTATATCCCATACTGCGATATCGTAACACAGACGGAAGCGAGAGCAGGATACGTTTTCATACCTGGGGCAGCTGGACCCTGGGCGGGATGTCGAAATCCTTGAAACTCCTGTCCCTGAAGCTCGAATCCTGGTACAATACATCATCCTATGGAACAGGGAGTTAGTGAAATCGTCAGAAACGTACTCTAAATAGCAGGTGATGATTGTCTGATTGTTTGTTTGTGGGATACCAGAGCGTGCATGTCCCCTGATCTTATTAAACCTTTCGCAGAATACTGCTAATAAATCTGTTAGTAACATTATTGTTAGTAATAATATTGTTACAACTAAAATGAGATTTATATGATCCCTTTCAAAGTAGATATATTTGTAACCGGCAGGGACTTCTGCGGCAGGGAAGCAGATATCCGCAAGTTGACAGAGTACATAGAACCCTCCTTCAGAATACTCATCGCAGGAGAGAGAAGAACCGGCAAATCCTCACTTATCATGGAAACATCCAGAAGAATGCCGGTAAGCCCCGCACAATTGTTGTGTTCGATGAATTTCAGGATATCATGGAGTTACCGGGTCACGAACTCATCCTTGCCGGTATGAGAACGGTGATACAGAATCAGCCTGACACCGCATATATCTTTTCCGGCAGCATATTGCACGGTATGAACAGATTCTTCACCGATCCGGATGCGGCCTTCTTCAGGAGCGCACAGCAATTGAACATAGGTGAGATCAACAGGAATAAATTCGCTGATTATATAAGAGAGCGGTTCGAAAATGGTCAGAGAACGGTAACTGAAAATGCAATGGATGAGATTCTCCAGTTCGGCAGGGGCAATCCCGGAGACATCCAGAGACTGTGCATAGGCATCTGGGAGGTAACCGATAAGAGTACTGAAATTACCACAGCGACTGTTCAACAAGGTATGACACAGATATGCAATCTTGAAGCGGTATCCTTTGCCGATTAGCTTGCCTCTCTCTCTCCAAATCAGATCAGATGCTTTTCCGCAATTACTGCTATGGATTCACCGATACGGATAAGCTGTAGATTCATCTCGAATTCGGGGCTTTCCAGCTATTCCGCAGCTCTGGCTGCAATGAAGGGGCTGGAGAAAAAGAGAATACTGCTTCGCATGGGGCATGACTGGTATATCTCCACGCCCTTCTTCATCCACTGGTTCAAAATCTCAGGGCTGGTCTGACTGAACTCTCGCGCCTTGCACAGCTTGCAGCTGAGTGATACGTTAACTGCATGAATAAGAAAATAGAACAGAGCGTGTTTAATGTCTTTTAAAAGAAGAAACGGATGAAGTACTACGAAAGCCATGAAGATGGCTACAGAAGAATAAAGGAAAACAACTTATCCTCCTGGGGTGAATTCTGCGAACAATCAGAGACTTTCGAGAATTTCTATATGAAAGAATATCTGGTGACCGTACTGGACAGAATAAAGCCTGTATCCAATTCGAAAGTATTGGATATCGGATGCGGCACGGGACCAGTCTCCTGTTTTCTTGCTCAGCAAGGCTACAGCGTTGATGGTTTTGATATTTCACAGACCGCTATCGAGATTGCCCGGATAAAAGCAAAAGATCTTGATCTGGATATTCATTATTCCGTGGATGATATCTGTCGTATCTCTACAATCGAGTCTGACATTTACGATATTGTTATAGATACGCATTGCATGCACTGCATTACGTATGACTCGGACAGACATACCGCATTGGCAAATGTTTTCAGGTTTCTGAAAAAGGGTGGATATTTCATTGTAGAGACCATGAGTATTGAAGATCCTTCTCTGTGGCCTCTCAATGGACGAATCGATGAGCAGGGAATTGTCTGGCACGAGGTTAAAGAGGATTATCCTTATGAGAAAGTTAGATTTGAAGATAAATACTGGATTTGTACTCGAAGGATAATGAGCGCCTCTGATCTTGAAAATGAGCTTAAACAAGCTGGCTTCATGATTGAGCACAGTGAGATCCACGAAGATTCAGAAAGTGAGCATATGACGGATTTCAGAGCAATCTGCAGAAAGCCTGTGAGTGACTGAATACATGGCTGCTTATTTGTGATGTCTGATGATATGAGGAGTAAGATGACACGCGGGGTTTTTTTCGACCTGTACGGGACGCTTCTTGTTTATGGAGATATGAAGAAAGCATGGGCAGACTGGCTGCATCACTTTTATATCTCGCTACGTGATCTTGGTCTTACACTGTCTGAAGAGGAATTCGCAAAGGAATGCGAGAGTTTTTTCGGCGGAATAGAACCTGCTCTTTCTAAGCAGAATCTGACAGTTTTCGAGAAACGCATCAAGTCTTTGTGTGCCACCCTTGGAATTGAAGTATGTGATTGTGATGTAACCTCTATTGCTGACCTTATTGCCGATAAATGGCAGGAATCAATTAAACTTGATCCTGATGCTGTTCCAGTATTGAACGAGCTGAAGGAAGATGGTAAGATCCTTGGACTGGTAAGTAATTTTGACCACCCTCCTCATGTACGAAAATATCTTTCAGAATATGGATTGGATTGTTTATTCGAAACCATCATCATTTCCGGAGAGGTCGGAGTGAAGAAGCCGGATCCGGATATTTTCAAACCTGCTTTAGCTGCGACGGGTCTGATTCCGTCTGAAGTGGTTTATGTGGGTGACGCAGATGTAGACATTGATGCCGCGAATGCCGCCGGGATGATACCTTTGCTGATTAAGAGACAGAACACAGACAGGAACAGCCTTGATATCGATAATGATTCCCCGAATGCAAAGATATCAGACATCAGTCAGACCGGAAAACAGTGTGAGACAATATCTGATTTGAGAGAAATACTTCGCCTGTTACCGGATGTATAAATGCACCGACGCAAGGACTCCGCTGCTGATTCACTACATTGTGTGGTTTACAGTAAAATAATTTCGGAAGGAATATTACGCAATGATAAAAGCCAGTATCTGCTCGCATCGACCTGTACTTCAACCTTGCGCTTTAGAAGGTTTTTCTTTTCAATTGGATCCTTATATCGGCTGTGAACATCACTGTTATTACTGTTACGCTCTCAACAAAGCTGAGACAGACTGGACCAGGGAAATACAGATACACAAGGATATTCGCACCCAGCTCAGTAATGAAATTGCATCCATTGATACTCAGCCCATTTACATAGGCTGGAATTCCGATGCTTATCAGCCTTTAGAGGCTGATTCCCATCAGACCAGACAAGCACTGGAATTACTTGCAGAACGCGGGTTTCCGGTTTGCGTGCTGACCAAGTCCGACCTTGTGTTAAGGGACACGGACTTATTCAAACGCATGTCCGGTTCATCGGTGGGAATCTCGATAGCATTTAAAAACGATCATGATCGGAAACTGTTCGAAGATGACACACCGTCCAATAGGAAAAGGCTTGATGCGCTCAAAAAGTTGCATGAGGAAGGTATTGAAACGTATTCACTGGTCTGCCCGGTGATGCCATTCATCACTGATGTGGGAGAGCTTATCAGCCTGGTTGCGCCGTATTCAGACACGATCTGGATTTACGCGTTAAGCCTGGATAGACACGAAGACCGCAATTGGCAGAACATACGGCAGATACTGCAGGAACATTATCCTGAGATGGTGAAGGAATACAAAGAGATCGCTTTCAATTCTGATCATGCCTATTGGACACGATTGAGGTCAGAAGTACAGTTGTTACAGCAGCAGACACAGTCAGAATTAAGAATTGAAGTGTGAAGAACAGGATGTTTCTCTGTTTCGTGCAGTCACTCCACCTGACGATTTGCTCAACTGGAACGCTGGACACCTTGCTGGTGCTGCGTATTGTTGTACGCGATAGGCTGTTTAGTTAAAACGTAATGAACGGGGTTGGGAAATGAAAACTGGAAAACTGATCTGGATTGCTTTTCTTTCTGCTCTTGCTCTGTTAGCCTGTTGTGATGAATCAGGTACGGATACAAGCCTCGTCGAAGATAGCTACAGTCAGACTGAATATGATCTGATCAAGACAGACTCTATTGGAATTGATATTGGTGATTCCAACTATGTTTTCGGAATGATAGTCGATGCTACGTATCTTATTGATGGGCGCATTGCTCTGCTTGATCTCCTTAAGAGAAAAGTTTTTGTTTATTCTGATAACGGCGAATTCCTGGGAAGCGCCGGTGGTGATGGTGAAGGTCCGGGGGAATTCATCTCTCCCTATTCAATTACACATCTTTCTGATGGAGGATTGGCAGTATCGGATATTCAACAGGGGAAAGTTGTCTTCTTTGACTCGGATCTATGCTATCTGCGTGAACTGAACGGTTTCCAGTTCATGGCTCCTGATCGTATCCGCTGCGGCCCCGATGGTTCTATCACAGGACGAATACACAGCTATTACTATGATGAGGACGCCGAAGAGGTCTTCACCGGCAGTGAATTCTGCCTCTGGTCGGATTCAGTGTCACCGGATATTACGTACCAGGAGAATTATTTCCCAAGTTCATCAGATGACCGTATCAGTTACAACTTCTGCTCTAATTCGGAGGGCAGTTTAGTCTGCGCACTTTCGTCGAAAACCGAATACGCTCTTATCGGATATACTCCTGAAGGTGATGCCAGCTTTGCAATTAATATCCCTTGGGAAATTACATACGTAACGCAGGAAGAACTAGACGCGGCACGTCCGTACACTGTTATCCCGGGACCCGGCAGCGAAGCAACATCAGCGGAACTCAGTTCCAACTGGGTACCGGACTCATTACGCAGCGCAGCAACAATTATCGGCATTGACGGGGAAGACAGGCTGTGGGTCAAGTCAGGAAAGGGAGAAACCGCATCACCTGTTTTCGACCTTTACAGAATGAGCGATGGATCTTTTATAACCAGTGTTAAAACTACTCTTCCTGCTATTGCCAGATACTGGAGTTTCAGAGTATCTGAATCGGGGATACTTGGCTGGGATCATAATCCCGCTGACTTTACGCGAGTGTACATTCTTGAGCTTGTAGAGAAAAATCAACTGTAGACAACAGTAGAGCTTCAGTTTCCTTGATATTCCACACCGATGTAATTACTTTGTGCATACATATAGGATCACGGAGGTAAATCATGAGAGCACATATAATAAAAATCGGTAATTCCAGAGGACTTCGTATACCAAAACCTATACTTGAGCAAACAGGAATAGTGGAAGACGTTGAGCTGGACGTAGAGAATGATCATATCATCATCCGTCCTGTTTCAAGTCCAAGAGCAGGCTGGGATACCGCTTTCAAAACAATGTCGGAACAGGATGATGACAAACTGTTGCAGGTTACCGAAGATATCTCACATTCCTGGGATGATGAAGAATGGCAATGGTAGCAAATCGATTCGATGTATATCTGATAAATCTTAATCATGCTATAGGGTCTGAAATTCAGAAAACAAAACCCTTCTTGATTATTTCACCTGATGAAATGAATAGACATATCCGCACTGTTATTGTTGCACCGCTTACTACCGCTGGCAGAGATTATCCTACAAGAGTATCCTGCGAATTTCAAAAGAAAAAAGGACAGATCGTTTTAGATCAGATACGAACGATAGATAAAACAAGACTTATTAAAAAGCTTGGTTCTCTTAATCCAGAAACCCGGCTTGAGGTTATTTCTGTCTTACAGTGTCTATTTGCATTTTAAGGTTATCCCCATCGGGAACACTTGAGATACGGAAGCGAACAGGAAAGTTCAAGCGATTGAGTTATGCAGACCGCTATTGATATCACACTGCGTCATGTGTAATAGTATGCGTAGATAGCAATATGGAACAGGAGGAGATGAATTGAATAAAGGAGCCTTTTTTGCCGGATGTTTTTTGCTTCTGACTGCGGCATGCGGCGGGGAACAACAGACGGAAGCTGTCCCTGAAACCGAATTAGAGGTTATACAGCTCAGTGTTACCGATACTATCGGAATCGAACTGGGGGATTCCTGCTATGTGTTCGGTTATGTGGCTGATGCTGCCAGAACAGACAGCATTATTTACGCACTGGATATGTCTTATGCCCAGCTTCGGAAGTACACTCCACATGGAGAGTATTCAGGTTATATCGGTGGAAAAGGCAACGGTCCCGGAGAAATGATTATGCCGCATTGGCTGGAGCTTTTTCCCGATGGCTCAATGATTATTCAGGACATCACCGATCTGGGGCTCTACGACAGCAAGGGAGAATGGCTGAGCCACATTTTTACAGGTTCAGGCAACTGGCCACAACTGCATACTGCTACCGGGCCGGAAACATTCGCGGTGCGCTGGCATGAGTTCCTGCGGGAACCCTCGAATATCCTGAGGAAGTTCATAGCAACTTACGACCTGGAAGGAGAGTTACAGACGGAGTTCATGACAGATTCAATCAGGGTTCCTGTGGCTCCTGAGGACAACACTGATGCTCTGAACAGGATGGTGTTCTCTCACTATTTCACCGGTGATCTTGATGGAAACCTGTATCTTGTCAAGCGACACATTCCCGAATATAGAATTATCTGCTTTGCTCATGATGGTATTGCTTTTGATACGCTCTCACTTGACCTTCCCGTTACTTACAAATCTGAAGAGGAAATAGCTCTGGAGAAACAGTATACAGAGGATTACCTTACCGGAATGGGAACTTCAAATGTTGTGCAATATATCTACGAACCTGATACTTTCAGAGAGCCGATTGATGGCATCTGGCTGGGCTGGGAGGAGAACCTGTGGGTGCTGCGGGGCTCAGAGGACAAACCGGTCTTCGATGTCTGGAGTATTCCGGATGGAGAGCTGATCTATCAGGCAAAGCTGGACCTGAGAATCAATCCTGCCGAGTTCCTTACTTTCTACATCAACCCCTGGTGCAGGGATTTCATCGCTGTACACGAGGATGAGGGAATGGTTCAGAGAATACTGCTTATCGATGCGGAATATCATTTGAACTGAAAATTCCGAATCTCTCAGGCTGATGTTTTTCGATTGCGGGGCTAGCCCCGACACCATTGGCTCTCATGGATAGGAACCGGCGAATCTTCTTCTGAGCCAGAGCGCGATAAAACGGTCGGAAATGTAATATGTTCCATCACGGCATTCAATCAGATCATGTGTAACAAGATATTCCAGACCGTTCCTGGCACTCGATGGATTCGCAAAATTGTATTTTGATACAATGTTCCCGGAGAACGGCTGAACGAGCGGGTTTTCAAATGCGGTCGCGAGAAGCATTTTCCTGGGATTGGAAGGCAGGGATTCCCATATTGCGCTGTAACCTTCAGATTCTCTGTCAAGCACTGTCCGCAGCGCTTCAGAGAGCATATTCTTATCCGGTTCCTGCCCCGATTCGCATGAATCCCACAGGATATCACATATCATCTGTGTATAGAAAGGATGCCCTTCCGTCAGTGAGCAGATATCTTCGATGGTACTGTCTTTTAGTGATATTCCCTTCATAAGGAATCGTTCTTTGATGAACGGAATCCAATGTTCTACCGCAATACAGCCAATTGGATAATGAGATGCGCTTCTGTACAGGGGACTTCCGCTCTTCAGGAACATGTCCCTCAGCATATGCTTCCTGCTTCCGCAGAAGATATATGCAACATTATGATGCTGCTGGACTTCGCTTCTCAGAACTCTTTCTATCCGATCATCATTGAAGCTCCGGATTTCCTGAAATTCATCGAATACCACAAGAACCTGCTTATCGGGTGATGATTCAGCTATTCTCCCCGGTGCGCTTAATACCTCTGATAAAAGAGGGATTTCCGTTTTTCTGTGAACAGTTGAAAAGATAAGCTGAGGCTTTCCATTGTCATCAACAGTAAGAGCAGGGACAAGACCGGTGAAAAGACTTTTTGCCCGCTGCAGCAGGCTTTCGGGTGATTGTGCACCAGTTGACCCAAATGCCTTTGCGCATTCACAGATAAAGCCCGAAGTGTCAACACAGCGCCATACATCTATGTAAGATACAGTGAATCTGCCTTCGTTGAGGCTGTCAATGAGATTATGCAGTAGAGAAGATTTTCCAATACGTCTTTCACCGTACATGAAGAGTTTTCCTGAGTTCTCAACAAACCGTCTGAATTCTTCAAGTTCCTTCTTCCTGTTGCAGAAAGAATCACTGCTTACTATTCCGCCGTATTTGAATGGATTGACCATATCGATACCTCTATTATAGGTTACTTATAACGATGTATCTATAGCGTGTAATATATTGTGTGTCAAGCCGCAACGATACTATATAGTCTGGCTAAAGCCAGAAATTGAACTTTTAACCGGATATAGCGGAAATGTTTAAATGTTAGGCCCGGCACCTCCGGGTAAGCGATATGGACGGAATACGGATATTGGGAGGTGAGACGTATTCCTGAAAAACTTAATAGAGATAAATAGAACACCGGAGAAGATCTTTAAGTTCCTTCACAGTATTGTAGATGAATAGAGCTATCGTTCACTGCATCCCGGCGAACTTAAAGAGTTTTGACAGGACAGGGTTATCCTCAGTATCGTTGCACAGACGCAACGGGAGGAGTATCCAAATGAATAAACTGTTTTCAAGCAACATTCTCAGCCTGATAGGACATGCCGGCAGAGTCGGTCACGGCAAACGTTCTTTTACTCTCTTCCTGCTCAAATACAGCCGGCACTTCCGCAAATCGACAAAAATCAGGGAGTACTATGGAAAGAAAGGAATCCATGTTCCTCCCGTTCTTATTTTCAGCATTACACATTCATGTAACCTCAGGTGCAGGGGATGCTATGCCAGAGCCAGGACTCCGGTAAACGGGAACAGCCTTGATTCGGGGAAGATCAGGGATATAATAACCGAAGCCCGTGATCTGGGCGTCTCGATCATTCTCATTGCCGGAGGAGAACCGCTGGTTCAGCCTGATATAATCAGAATAATTGGTGATTTTCCATCGATAGTATTCCCTCTGTTCACCAATGGCACTCTCGTAGACGACGGAATCCTTGAATCTTTCCGGAAGCACAGGCAGATCATACCCGTCATCAGTCTAGAAGGTCCCGAGATTGAAACCGACCTCAGAAGAGGGCGGGGAACATTCAGATCGATCAATGCCCTGATGAAAAGAATGGAAGAGAGAGGATTGTTCTTCGGAGCATCGATAACACTCACGAAGAACAACTACGGGCTTTTGTCCGATGATGATTTCATAGAAGACCTTGTTGACGCTGGATGCAGGATCATCTTCTTCATTGAATATGTCCCTCTGGAAGAGGGCACAGAGAACCAGTGCCTGACCGCTGAGCAGCAGAAGAGAATTACACCTGCCCTTGCCGTTCTCAGGGAGAAATTCACTTCACTTTTCATTGCGCTTCCAGGTGAGGAGGAGCAGTACGGCGGCTGCCTTGCCGCCGGAAGAGGATTTATTCACATCAGCTCCACAGGAGATCTCGAGCCATGCCCCTTTGCTCCGTACTCGGACATCAGCCTCAATGATGTCACACTCAAAGAGGGGCTCAAATCCGTGTTTCTCCGTACGATAAGAGAGAACCATCCGATGCTGACCGAATCAATGGGTGGATGTGCGCTGTGGGAGAACAGAAACTGGGTTTCTTCTGTTCTGGAGAAGATCAGAACCGGCAAAGAACAGGAGATGTAATGGAATTCGAATACGGCTGGTGGGATGACAGAAACTGGTTACTGCCGCGTTCTGTTAATGAATCCTTCCAGCAGGGTTATCATATTATCTTCGGTTAAAAACTCGGATTCGGATGGTCTCTCCAGGAACGGAGTTACATCCCTTCTGATCTCTTTCCAGTTGACGGTTCTGAATTTCTCCTTCAGTTCCAGAGCAACATCCATGGATAGAACTCGTTCCCTTTTCCATCCGGTCTGAATCAGAGCATTACGCAAAAGGTTCATATTGGGCAGGGGCCAGTCCGGGTCGGTCATATACCACATCAGGTCGTAGTAATCGCGACCCTTTGCATGATTTCTTACAAAGATTGCATGCAGTTTCCCTGCCAGCAGTGATGATCTGTCGTGGTGCTGCAACCGGAGCAGAATGAACCTCCGCACCACGCTTACTTCCAGCCCAGCCCCTTCAGGCGGGCTGGTATCCACTTCAACCTTGATAGACAGCAGCTGTCTGGCATGAGGAGACAGGCCTAGTTCGAAGGGAAGCCCCGGGAATTTAATCATGACGCCATGAATGGCTGATACAGATCTACTCTTAAGCTCAATATCGTACCCTTCCCTGGCTAAACCGGCAGCAACCCGCTCAATAGAGGATTCAAGATGGAAGTCGGAGGACTTTCTTTCCAGTGAAAAATCAAGATCCTCTGAGAATCTCGGCAGGGAGTAAAGGAATCGGAGGGCGGTGCCACCGCAGAATGCCAGAGGAATCATGACACCGGTTTCCTGAAGAAGTCCGAGTATCCTTGCCTGCAGATATTCCCGTGCCCGGTTCCAGGCAGAGAGATCATTTTCAGCCTCCCGGACAATTCGGCCCAGTTCTTCTTTCATGAAGTATTTTCATCCTCCCTCTCGAGAATGGAAAGAATCCTTCCCGCGGCTCTCTCAATCTTGGGTTTTCCCCAGCGATGAGCAAATGTAATAAGCTTTTTCCTATCCAGTTCATCGGTGTTCTGGAGCCGGAGCTGTTCCAGATAACCTTCTGAATCTCCCTCCGGTTCCAGATAAACAAGGTCAAGGAGCGCCTTCTCAGGAAGAGCTATTCTGGCTTTTTCCCCCTTAGACACATTCATGGTCTCGAAACCCCATAGCAACGATGATTTCACATGTCTGTAAATGAAGTTGCCAAGTTTGTTACTGACTGTATCCGTACGTCCGTAAGTAACAGAAACCACTGAGGGAACATGCTCCGGGATCAACCCATACCATGCCAATGCGGACTGACAGCTGACATAGGAAGCCGGTTTCATCGCATTAGCAATGACAAACGATGATGGAATCCTGCCTGAATAAGAAGGTGCAATAGTATAGCATCCTCTTTCAAGCATGATCAACTTCCCTTCCCTGACCCATCGGGAGATCTGGGAACGAATTGCAGCTTTGTTTACATCGCCAGCCAGCAGGAATCCGGTGGTAAAGACAGGCGCGTTCTTAACAATTTGAAGCAGTTCATAATATTTCATGGCAGAAACATAACATAATAGTTAACATATTGCAATGTAATTGATTTCTGTCCGGAGCATAACATATTTGCGGATTAACCAGGGGTGAACTGATGATTGTAATACAGGTCACCCTGGCGCGAAGATCGATTCAGCAGTAATATTGGGGTAGGTGCTTGTCCGATAATATGCATCGAGTAGAAGAGCCTCGCAGCTGAGATAGAATGCTCGGAGATTTGAGGAGAATACTGGATGTATTTTACGCTAATATGCGAAGATTATAGCCAGCTGTGTGGGTTTTATGCCGATGCTTCATTCAAGGACATGCTCCTGGTGCAGTATAAAGCCTCATTGAGGTCTCCTTTTTACCGGGGGGTTCCTCTCCAGCATTGCACTCATCAAGGGAGGTCTCTATGAGCTGTAATGACATACAGCAGGATGGCAGCCTGAAATCCTGAGTCGGAAACGCGTTTTCAATGCATAAAGAGAGAAGTTTAGATGAAACAGACTGAATCAGATTCCATATTACTTCGTACTGGAGGAAGCTTCCTGAACAAAGCGTCCGTGCTGATGCTGCTCCTCCTTTTAATTCTCACGTTTTCCGCTTATGCGGATACAACTGGAATCGTTGGCGGAATCGTCTCAGATACTGACGGAGACCCGCTTGTCGGAGCCACTATAATGATAGACGATACTTTCCTTGGCACCATGACGGATGCACATGGAGAATACATCATCGCAGGAGTTTCCCCTGGCAGCTACTCTGTAACCGCGAGCATGGTGGGCAGAACCACTTCCAG
This sequence comes from Candidatus Aegiribacteria sp., assembly GCA_021108435.1. Taxonomy (NCBI): domain Bacteria; kingdom Pseudomonadati; genus Candidatus Aegiribacteria; species Candidatus Aegiribacteria sp. The sequence continues at coordinate 7,389 of JAIOQY010000033.1, read as the reverse complement.
GATGGAAAATGTCCGTGTGGTTGCCGATCAGTTGAGCAGGGTTGATTTCGAGCTGTTTGAAGATCCAACGGGTTCAACAGTTATCCATGTTCATGAATCAAGAAACCAGATTCTTCAGGACGTTCCAACCACTCTGCACATGATGGACTTCACTGATATATCCACGCAGACCTCAAGGAGTATAGTAGACATTGTTTCCTCCCAGCCCGGCGTGGTTACCAGCCACGGTGAAATGCATATACGGGGAGGCCGCGAAGGTGAGGTGGATTATCTTCTTGACGGTATCTCAATCCGTTCACCCATAAGTTATACATTCAACCTTGAACTACCCCTGAGTGCCATTTCAAACGCTTCTCTGATGACCGGAGGGCTTGGTGTTGAATACGGAAATTCCATGTCGGGGATTGTTAATCTCATCGGAAAGGAGGGTGGTGATACTTACCACGGTACGGTGATAGCCCGCCACGGTGATATTACTACCGCTTCCATTGAATCCGGAGAGCAGGTCTTCATGGAAGAAACGGATGTGGAGCAATGCAGAAGCAACCTTAACGGTATTGAAGCGTCGGTATCGGGTCCTGAACCCATCACAGAAATGCTTCTTCCCCTTATTGGAATCCGTATCCCCGGCCAGATGAACTTCAACGCATCCGGGCAGATGTCTTTAAGCGGCTGGGATACTCTGGATACCCGCGGCAGCTGGGAGAACAACTGGCAGAATGACATATCCGGCGTTGCCAAGATAACCTACAGGCCTGTCAGCAAAACCAGTTTCGCTTTCACCGGACTTGGTTCTCACAGGGAAATGGGATGGAATGAATGGGGCTGGTCACGATTCCACCTGCCGGCCTATATCAATGAAGGCGAAATCAATGCATACCTGGGAAGAAGTCAGGATTACGCCCTCCCTGTTCGTTTCAGCGAAACCACCGGGATTACATTCAATGCCACGCAGCTGCTTGGAAGCGAAACCGTCCTTAAACTGACAATGGGTATTATGAAGTTTCAGAACTGGAACCGTATACGGTTACAGGAGGGGGGTTATCTCGGAGAAGACACATACCCCATATACTGGTTCACCCAGTACATGCCGGAGGAAAGAATTCAGGATTCCCTGGGGTTCTATCACACGGGGGTGCATCCAAATGTGTGGTTCGATTCCAAGGCAACGGTGAGCAGCATAATGTTGGGTTTTGACTCGAACCCCAATACCAGAACACGCCTGAAGGCGGGAATATCAGCTGATTACTACGATCTTTATCAGTACAATGTATACGCCCAGAGCAATCACAACATATTCATCTCTCAGTGGAACGCTTACCCTCATTCAGGATCCTGCTACCTCCAGGGAAGCTACAGGTTTTCCGGAGGAGTAATAACCACGGCCGGTCTCAGGGCTGACATGTTTGATGCCAATACCTCGATATTCGATCTCGAAGCCGGAGAGAGCATTCCGGTTAAAACAAAATGGCATATCAGTCCAAGAGTGGGCTTTTCCGTTCCCTTCAGCGAGAATTCCATTTTCTTCCTTACATACGGGCACCATTTCCAGATGCCTTCCATGAACTGTCTTTTTATTGAGACATCCTATAATCTTGCCGATGGCAGGATAGTAGCAGGCAATCCGGACCTTGACCCTGAGATGACTCAGAGCTTTGAGGTGGGAGTAAGGCATTTTATTGACAGACTCACCGAGGTTTCACTGGCTGCCTATTACAAGGACATCACTGCTCTTGTGAACACTGAAGCACACAGCGAAGGTACCTATTACGTTTATACAAACGATGACAGCCATGGAATGGTAAGAGGTATTGAAACTACCCTCAACCGGAGAATTGGAAGCAATATTTCAGGACAGATCTCGTATTCTCTCTCCGTTGCCAAGGGCAAGTATTCATCCATGCTGGAGAGGTACAACTACGCTCAGATAGGAATCGTGTACGTTTCCAATGAAGATAATTACCTTGACTGGGATCAGACACATACGGCATCAGCATCCTTTGAGGTGAGGTCTTTTGAATCTGAGGGTCCGGAAGTGGCAGGAATCCACCCCCTGGAAAACACCAGATTAGGATTCTCATGGCGATACGGCAGCGGAATGCCGTATACACTTCCGCCTGTGGAAACAGAGCTTGTGACAACGAATACTGAAAGGTATCCTTTTTCCATGCAGACTGATCTGACCCTTTCAAGAATGTTCAATATAGGCCCCACCGACCTGACTCTGGTTCTGGGAGTATTCAACCTTTTCAACAGAATGAATGTGGCCCATATCTACGATACAGCCCTTTTTAACACAACCGGAAATCCCACCGGGGCAATGGGTAATCCCAGGGCATGGTCTCCGGCAAGGCATTTCATCCTGTCAGTTGGCTTATCATGGTAATAAGATCCGGCACAGGCTTCATCGCGGCAGCGTTTCTGATACTCTGCGGCTGCACTGATCTTACGGAGTTTGACCATACGCTGAAGGCGGGACTCCATATCATGTACTCGCCCGATCTTTCCGTAGTCAATACAATTGAAGATATCTCAGGAGCCAGAGCCCTGTGTGTCATTCCCGACTGCTTCCTTGTAACCACCACAGAGGGTACGGTAATCCGTTTCGATCTTGAATCGCACCAGCAGACAGGCTGCTTCACCATCGGCAGCCCTTCCCCTTCAGGCTACTTCGAAATAGAATACAGTCCGAGCGAGAGCTCCGTCTACATCATTGGAGCATTAGGACAGATATTGGAGTTTCATGTGCCGGATATGGAGTTCATGAACAGTTTCAGCGTCTGCGAGACTCCAGTGGATATTGAAATTGCCGTTGGAGAATACTATTTTTATGTAGCCGGAGCGACTTCCAGCACAATCTACGAAATCCATTTATGGAATGATTTCGCAAGCAGGCAATGCGTCCTGCTGTCCAGCCCTACATGTATGGCTATCGATCAGGGTCAGGATACTATTCTCGTTGGAACTCTTGCGGAACCCATGGTTGTTTCCACCGGGACGACATCGATGAACAGATCTGCATTATCTCATTTTCCCTATTTGCAGGCTATTGAAACCATCCCAAACATATCTAATGAAACACGGTTGTTCGCGGTGTTCGGTAATCCAAATTACTCAATGCAGATTGCTACAATACTGTACTATTTTCCTCCCGAATTTTATGATTCGTGTTGGGTCGGGACAGCGCCGATTGTAGGAGATATCCATTACATCTGCACCGACGGATACGGCGATTATGCTTATGTGCTCAGCTATATAGGAGATAACAAAAGCAGACTGATCTGCTACAACTGTTCTGAATACACCATTGAAGATCAGGTCGATCTGGAGGGTTTTCCCCTTGACCTCGAAATAAGTTCCGGAGGTACCCTGCTTGTTCTCACTGCTGAATAATCCTTCATGTATATTCTGTCAGCAGTCTGTGAATTCTCTCAGGAACAACTGTAATGACATTTGCATTATCAGCATCAATGAAGTTGAGATCACCGGAAAACGAAAGGACCGAGAATGATAATCAGATGGAGGGCAGGATTTGCTGCGTCAGCGCTTCTGATCCTTTTCGGCTGTACTGATCTTACGGAATTTGATTATGCGCTGAAGACCGGAATACATATTATGTACCCGCCCGATCTTTCCGTCGTTCATACAATTGAAGGTATCTCAGGAGCCAGATCCCTGTGCGCCCTTCCCGGCTGCTTCATTGTAGCCACTATAGAGGGGGAGGTGTTCCGTTTCGATCCTGAATCGTACCAGCAGACAGGCTGCTTCTCCATCGGCAGCCCTTCCCCTTCAGGCTACTTCGAAATAGAATACAGTCCGAGCGAAAGCTCCGTCTACATCATTGGAGCATTGGGACAGATAGCGGAACTCAGTGTACCGGATATGGAATTCATTGACCTTTTCAGTATCTGCGAAACTCCTGTGGATATTGAGATATCCTCCCTGAAACCCTTCTTCTATGTGGCCGGAGCGAATTCATGTAAAATCTACGAAGTCAGTAAAGAGAACAACGCTTCGGGTAGGTCCTGCACTCTGGCGTCCAGCCCTGTATGCATGGCCATCGATCAGTGTCAGGATACCATTCTCGTTGGAACCATGGGAAAAACCGTGATTGTTTCCACCGGGATAGACATAATGCGGCGAAGAGCAATGGACTTCTTTCCCGGGATACTGGCCATTGAAACCATCCCCAATGAAAACGATGATACACGTTTTTGTGCGGTGTTCAATTATTCAACTGCGACAATTGCGACCATACTGTACTATTTTCCCCCTATGGGTGGATCGTGCTGGACAGGAACAGAATCAATTAAGGGTGATATGCACTACATCTGCACCGACTCCCTCGGCGACTATGCTTATGTACTCAGCTATCTGGGAGATAACACCAGCAGGCTGGTTGCCTATAACTGCAGTAATTACATCATTGAAAGTCAGATCGATCTGGAGGGTTACCCCCTTGACCTCGAAATAAGTTCCGGAGGGACTCTGCTGGTTCTTACTGCTGAGTAAGCATTTCAATGGCGGCATCAATTACAGGGTCAACTCCCGCCGCAAAATCAGCTTCGGAAGTCTGGATGAGAATGTCGGGAGCGATTCCTGAATTGAGTATAAGAGTGCTGTCAAGAGAATAAGTTACCATCTCCGGTATCTCAATGGTATAACCTTCAGTAAGATCGAATGATACGGGAGGATTGGCAAAGCCGGCTGTGGTATCTCCGATTACAGTGATATGCTCTTGAGTCCTGAGAAGCAGTACCAGCTGCTCGCCCGCGCCCTGAGTATCCCTGCCTGTGAGAAGGATTATAGGTCCTGTGAACTGCCATGCGCCGTTTCTGTTAGCGATTACCGGAAGCATCTCACCCATGTCGTTTCTTCCGGGACCTGTCCTGAAAACTCTGTAGAAACTCAGAGCAGCCTTGTCAACAAACCTTCCGCAAGCGTATCCGGCATTAACCTCTTTACCGCTTTCACGGCACATACGAATATCCAGAATAGCTCCGCTGCAATTTTCAATAATATCTGTCTCGGAAAAAAAACTGTAAATGCTGAACTCGTCACCCAGATCATTCACATATATGTATGCTATGGAATCGTCAGGAGTTATGTTTATCACTAATGCATCGTAGATATCCATTCCATCAATAGTATCAGGAAAGACCCAGCAGTTCATATAATCCGTCCAGACGGATAAATCCCAGTTCAGGAAATCATCCTGACTCCAGCTGTCCAGCCTGGTTCCGTCTGAATTCCGCAGAATCAAGTTCTGATCCTCCAGCTCACTCAGCATTTCAAGGCAGAGATCAATAAGCTGGTCTCTGTTACTGAGGTTTTCAGCTTCGGGTTTCAGTCTCTGGTACACCTCGTCCCAGTTTACATTCTCCTTCGCAAAAAAGCAGGCGTAGTGACTGTCCATCAGATCCCAGACAAGCACAAACTCGGAGAAAAGAGAATCCGGTTCGCCGACGGTGTAGGGATCAGGAAGGCAACCGGAAATACCGGAAGCCAATACAGCAATGAAGACCGATATAACCAATGATGCATATTTCAATGTTCTGTTTCTCATTCTTTTTTATCCTTCTTCAGGAAACCTGCGTCCATATCAACGTGTTTAGCATACTAACAGCGCTGTGAAAGAGGTAGAGGACTTTCTGGAGAGATCAACAGGCTGAATTACTCCAGAGGCTGTATACTGTCATCAACTCCCCCCGCGATGGATATGAACCACTCACCTGTGAAATACTTTTCCGCAGCTTCTCTGATTATCTCAGGGCTGAGAGCCAGAATCGCTTCCAGATTCGTTATGTCCTGGTTGAGAGGCAGGCTGAGAGTCTCCTGGATAGCAAGGTATCTCGCGACTGAATCATACTCATCGAATGCAAGGGCGTTCATGCCGATGGAACGGGACTGCTGAAGCAGGAGTTCCGATTCCTCCACACCACCTTCGGCAATCCTGTCACACTCGTAGATAACGGCTTCAAGCGCCCGTTCCACCATAGGCGCTCCTGTTGAGAAAAAGGCCTGGAATCTTGTTCCTGTTGGTGTTCCCGATGCAGGACCGTCAACCCGGCAGCCTACAGCGTAGGCGAGCCCCTGGGTTTCCCGGATATTACGCCCCATCCTGGAACTGATTCCGCTTCCCAGAATCCGGCACATTGTGCTGAATGGTATGTAGTCGGGTGACAGCACTTCCGGGGCAGGGCAGGCAATCATCGCCGCTGCCTGTACTCTTCCTTCAATTGTTTCAAGGATTGTATCACCGGGGCATGAGCTGAATATATAGCCCTCTGCCGCAGGCAATGGAGATGAAGGGTTTTCCCAGTTTCCGAAATACTGTTCTGTCAGTTCCAGCGCTCTGTCAGGTGAGATGTCTCCCACTATCACCAGCACCGCTCCATCAGGTCTCGCGCAGGTTTCCAGCCACGATTCCACGTCAGCATAATCGACATTCGCGAGTGTGGCGCTGTCTGCCGCCCGGCTTCCTCCCTCTTCAAGGAGAATACCATCGACATTACTGAACGCTCTGGTAAAAGGATTTTCGTTTCGCATAACAGTCATCGAAATTATTCGATTCTTGACCTTCTGGAAATCTTCCATACGCATTGCAGGCCGCAAAAGGAGATCGGACAGTGAAGTGAAGTACAGATCGGCGTAATCACTGTGTCCGTAAACGTTCCCCATTGTGAAGGAGTTGTTGGGCATGAGCCAGGTTGTGCTTCCCTTTTCAGCAAGCCTGGCATGGAATGCTGTCTGATCGAGTTCTTCGGTTCCATGCAGCATTACTTCAGTCGTAATAGAGCTGATCCCGGAGAGATCCTGCTCCGCCCTTCTGTCACCCATAGGAAAGGTTATCATCATCTCTATGATGGGAAAGCTGCTGTCTTCCTTTACCAGAAGTACGAATCCGTTATCCAGTTCGAATCGCCGTGTTCCATGGGACACAGAATATTCAGGAATGACCAGAGCTTCATAGCTGAGGTTCAATCCCTCCCAGTCTGTAATCAAAGGTACTTCAACGTCGGAGATGCCGTCTGTGGAGGTATGCCTTGCTGCTGTTGCTCCTTCCTGCGCGTTAAGCACTGCTATCAGCATTCGCTCAGGAGTGAAGTACTTCGCGGCAACCGCTCTGACCTCTTCCGGTGAAAGAGCCATAATCTCTTCACGCATATGCTGATGCGCCAGAGGATCTCCAAACCTTGACTGACTGAAGGTCATAGTCATCGCCCTGTCAAACGGTGTGTTCTCATTCATCACTTCCCGGCCCTGAATGAAATTCTTAATCAGGTTCAGCTCGGCTGGATCGATAGGTGTTTCAGCAAGATGAAATACTTCAGCCTCTATAACAGCTATCAGGCTGTCCAGAGGGACTCCTTCCGCCGGAACTGCCGA